>JAATFR010000075.1 GCA_015655095.1 Hyphomicrobiales bacterium
ACGAGCGCATCGTCGTGCAGGCGGAGCGCGCGCGCATCGCCGACATCCTCGCCATCCCGCTCGACCGGATCAGCGTCAAGGCCACCACGACCGAGGGGCTGGGCTTCACCGGACGGGCTGAAGGCATCGCCGCGCAGGCGGTGGCAACGCTGGAGTTCCCCGTTTTATGACCACGCCGCACAGCAAGTCGAACAAACGCTGGATCATCCCGCTGCCACCCGGCCTCGACCGTTTCGACCCGGTGGTTCTGCTGACCACATGGTTCCATGTCGGGCGCTTCGCCAAGGCGCCGGGAACCTGGGGATCTCTTGCCGCCCTGCCCTGTGCGCTCATCATCCATGCGCTCGCCGGTTCATGGGGATTGCTCATCGCCGCTATCCTCTGTTTTGGCGCAGGCATCTGGGCAACCGGCGAATATGCCCACATCTCGGGCCGCAAGGACCCGTCGGAAGCCGTGATCGACGAGGTGGCCGCCCAATGGCTGGTGCTGGCCTTCGCCCCCTTCGCGCTTCTGCCCTGGCTTGCAGCCTTCGCCTTTTTCCGCCTGTTTGATATCTGGAAGCCCTGGCCCGTCGGCGTGGCCGACCGCGCGCTCACGGGCGGCTTCGGCATCATGGCGGATGACATTCTGGCCGCCATCTATGCCATACTGACGCTTGCGATCATCCGTTTCATCCTTGGGCTTTGAGCGCGCATGAGTATTTATCCCCGCCCCCTGCTACATCTCGCCCAACAGGTGCTGGCCGAGTGCAAGGCCGCCAAAATTATGCTGGCGACGGCCGAATCCTGCACCGGCGGGCTGATCATCGGCTGTCTGACCGAGGTGCCGGGTTCATCCGCCGTGGTCGAGCGCGGCTTCATCACCTACACAAACGAGGCCAAACGCGAGATGCTGGGCGTGCCGGGCGACCTTCTGGCCGATTATGGCGCCGTCAGCGAACAGGTCGCCCGCGCCATGGCCGAAGGCGCGTTGACGCGCTCGCGCGCCCAGATCGCGGTCTCCGTCACCGGCGTCGCCGGACCGGGCGGGGGCACGGCGCTGAAACCGGTCGGCATGGTTCATTTCGGCATCGCCCGCGAGGGCAAAAGCATCCTGCATGAGGTGCAGCGGTTCGGCGACATCGGCCGCGACGAGATCCGCCTCAAGACGGTGGAAACAGCGTTCAACCTGCTGCTCAGGATGATATGATCGCCGCCTCGCCGCCGATGCCGTAAACCTCGTCGGCGCGGTCGACAAACGCCTGCACCATGCGCTCGAACACCCTGGAAAAGAGCGCATCGATCATGCCCTGAAGCAGGCGGTTCTTGAAGGCGAAGTCGATATAGAAATGGATGCGCGAGCCGCCCTCTGGCAAGGGCTCAAAGCGCCATTCATTTTCCAGATGTTTGAACGGCCCGTCGATATAGCTGACGTCGATCTTCAGCGCCGCCTGATTGAGGCTGACGCGACTGGTGAACTGTTCACGGAACATCTTGTAGGCGGCAATCAGATCGGCCGTGATGATCTCGCCCTCGGGCCCGTGCTCGCGCTTGCGGACCCGAAGGCCCACGCACCATGGCAGGAACTCGGGGTATTGCTCGACGCCCGCGACCAGCGCGAACATCTGCTCTGCCCCGTGCGGCACGTCTTTAGTCTGCCGGATGGTCGCCATGAAGGATCAGCTCCGGCCCATCGAAGCCAGCCGCGCCTGACGGAGCTGATCGAAATCCGCATCCGCATGATAGGAGGAACGGGTCAGGGGACTTGCCGAAACCATATGGAATCCCTTGGTGCGGGCAATCGTTTCATAGGATTTGAATTCATCGGGATCGACGAACCTGTCCACCGCCGCATGCTTGCGCGTGGGCTGCAGATATTGCCCGATGGTCAGGAAATCGATATGCGCCGAGCGCATATCGTCCATCACCTGCAGAACCTCCTCGCGCGCCTCGCCGAGCCCGACCATGATGCCGGACTTGGTGAAGATGGTGGGGTCGATCTGCTTGACCGTGTCGAGCAGCCGCAGGGAATGGAAATAGCGCGCGCCGGGACGGATCTTGAGATAGAGCCGGGGCACGGTTTCAAGATTGTGATTGAACACATCCGGTCGCGCCGCCACGACCTTTTCCAGCGCCTTTTCCTTGCGCAGAAAATCAGGCGTCAAAATTTCAATGGTGGTCAGGGGCGCCGCCTCGCGGATCGCCTGAATGACCTCGACGAAATGCTGCGCGCCCCCATCCGACAAATCGTCGCGATCGACCGAGGTGATGACCACATGGCGCAGGCCGAGCTTGGCAACCGCTTCCGCCACCCGGCGGGGTTCGTCCGCATCGAGCGGCCCGGGCATGCCGGTCCTGACATTGCAGAAGGCGCAGGCCCGTGTGCAGGTGTCGCCCATGATCATCATGGTGGCGTGGCGCTGGGACCAGCATTCCCCGATATTGGGGCAGCCCGCCTCCTCGCAAACGGTGACGAGGCCGTTTTCCTTCACCACCTTCTTCGTCTCGGTATAGACCGGCGACCCCGGCGCGCGGACACGAATCCAGTCCGGCTTGCGCAAAACAGCCGTGTCGGGCCGGTGCGCCTTTTCCGGATGGCGGGGCCTGATGCCGTTGGTGGTGTCGAGGATCGTGACCATGGGATGGCTTTCGCTACGCAAACACCCTCAAGAGATAGAGATTACAGAAAGGATAATCAATTGCCTCCCGGAGCGCCGGGCTTGTCTTCGCCCGCCAGCCGCCGGGCCCGGCGGCCCTTTGCCGCCAGATTGAGAGATTCAACCCCCAGGGAGAAGGCGACGGCGAAGTAGAGATAGGCCTTTGGAATATGGAAATGAAGCCCGTCGGCAATCAACGAAATGCCGATCAGGATGAGGAAGCTCAATGCCAGCATCTTCACCGTCGGATGCCTGTCCACGAAAGCGGCGACTGATTCAGCAGCGAACATCATCACCACCACGGCGGCGATGACGGCAAACGCCATGATCTCGAAATGGCCGGACATGCCAACCGCAGTCATGACCGTATCGAAAGAGAAGACAATGTCGATGATGGCGATCTGAAGCACCACAGACCAGAGGCTCGGCATTTTCCTGGTTTCGTGGTGCTCTTCCTCGTCCTTGCCCTCGACGGTGTGATGAATCTCGATAGTCGATTTCGCCAGCAAAAAGAGGCCGCCGGACAGCAACAGAAGGTCGCGCCAGGAAATATCGAGATCCGCGACTGTAAACAGCGTTTCCGTCAGCGTCACGATCCAGGCCGCCGAGGCGAGCAGCATCAGCCGGGTAACGACAGCAGCGAGCAGACCCAGCCTGCGGCCGAGCTTCTGCTGGTGTTTGGGCAACCGTCCCGCGAGGATCGAAAGGAAAATCAGATTATCGACACCCAGCACAACCTCCAGCAGGGTCAGTGTCAGCAGGCTGGCCCAATTGGCGGGATCAAGAAAAATGTCGGGCATGTGACCTTCGGGTACTGATAACAGGAACGAGCCGTTTCCGGCTGACGCATAATCTAGATGTGTATCGCTCTGCCATAGGCGTCGAGCACGGCCTCATGCATGGTTTCGCTCAGAGTCGGATGCGGGAAGATGGAGGCGATCAGATCAGCCTCGGTCGCCTCCAGCGTGCGGGCGATGGTGTAGCCTTGAATAAGCTCCGTCACTTCGGCCCCTATCATGTGCGCGCCCAGCAGTTCGCCGGTTTTGGCGTCGAACACGGTTTTGACGAGTCCATCGGTTTCCCCCAGCGCAATCGCCTTGCCATTGCCGCGGAAGGGAAAGCGGCCGACCTTGACCTCATAGCCCTGCTCGATCGCCTTCGCCTCGGTGAGACCGACGCTCGCCACCTGCGGATTGGCATAGGTGCAACCCGGAACGCGGCTGACGTCCAGCGGATGCAGACCCTTCACCCCCGCAATGCGCTCCGCGACCAGTACGCCCTCATGGCTCGCCTTGTGGGCAAGCCACGGCGCGCCGACCAGATCGCCGATCGCATAAATGCCATTCACGCCGGTTTCCAGCCACTGGTTCACCATAACATGGCCCTTCTCGACTTTTACGCCAAGTTCGTCAAGCCCGAGATTTTCCACATTCCCCGTGATGCCGACAGCGGAAATGACTCTGTCCACCGTGAGCGTCTGGCTCTTGCCATCCTTGAGCGTCAAAGTGGCGGTGACGTTATCCCCGCCTTTTTCGAGCTTCTCGACCCTGGCGCCGGTCAATATCTTGAGGCCGAGCTTCCTGAAGGCTTTTTCTGCGAGGCCGGAAATCTCGGCGTCTTCCACCGGCAGCACCCGGTCCATGACCTCGACCACGGTAACATCGACGCCAAAGGCGTTGTAGAAACTCGCGAACTCGATGCCGATGGCGCCCGATCCGATCACCAGCAGGGATTTGGGCATGGCGTCAGGCACCATTGCCTCCCTGTAGGTCCAGATGAGTTTGCCGTCCGGCTCGATCCCCGGCAGGGTGCGGGCGCGGGCCCCTGTCGCAAGGATAATGTTCCTTGCGCTGATTTCCTGCTTGCCCTTTTCGGTTTCGACAACGACCTTGCCCGGCGCGGTGATTTTCGCCGCGCCCATGATCACATCGACCTTGTTCTTCTTCAGCAGGAATTTCACGCCATTGGAAAGCATCGCCGCCACCTTGCGGCTGCGCGCCACGATGGCGGCGGAATCATAGCCCACCTTCTCCGCGCTCAGGCCATAATCGGCGGCGTTCTGCATCAGATGATAGACTTCGGCCGAGCGCAGCAGCGCCTTGGTCGGGAT
>JAATFR010000164.1 GCA_015655095.1 Hyphomicrobiales bacterium
ACGCCGCAGCACGCCGCGGGAACGCGGATCGAACCGCCGCCGTCAGATGCATTCGCCACGGGCAGGATGCCTGCCGCAACCGCCGCTGCCGCGCCGCCCGAGGAGCCGCCGGGCGAATGGGCCAGATTCCAGGGATTGTGCGACGGGCCGAAGAGGCGGGGTTCCGTCGTCGGCGCGGAGCCGAATTCGGGTGAACTGGTCTTGCCGAAGATGACCAGACCGGCGGCCAGATAGCGCTCGGTCAGGGTTGAATCATGATCGGCAAGATTATCCTTGAACAGCGATGAACCGAAGGTCGTCAGGGTACCCTTGCGCAACAGATGTAGGTCCTTCAGCAGGAAGGGAACGCCCGTGAAAGGGCCATCCGGCAGACCATCTACAATCTGTTTGCGGGCCAGATCATAATTGCGAATGACCACGGCATTGAGCTTGCCATCCAGCTTTTCGGTGCGCGCGATTGCTTCATCGAGCAGCTCCTGTGGGGTCGCTTCCTTCTTGCGGACAAGTTCCGCCAGCCCCAATGCGTCATAGTCATCATAGTCCTGAAAGCCACTCATACCCGTTCCCTCACGCTTCGTTTCTGGACACAGCATATGGCTATGAGCGGCGGCAGGGCTACTAAAAAGCACCAGGTTGTGTGGGCCGAGACTGGTCATCGCGGCGTGATGCGATGATGCAAGGTATGCAATTTATTTTAACGTCAACGGATGAAATATCCCACGTAAGCCCGGATGCGCGCGCGGTTGATGAGATACATGATCATATGCAAAGGAGCTGTCGTCAGGTTTTTAAGGCGCTGGATCAGTTCTCCGGCGCCGGATATTTTAAACACCCGACACGGTGAGAGCCCATACCCGATGATATTTCTTCGGCTCTGCGTGTCCTGGATGTAAAAGGCGTCTTCGCTAACGGGGCAGATGGAGAAATGCCCGGCAAAATCTGGAAGATGGATATGCTGGATATTATCGGTGCAACGGTCTGTGACCTTTACGGGAAATCTCGAATCTCCTTCCAGCCATTCGATGTGCAGCCCCTTGAGTTCCACTTCGATTCTTTCGCCCTTTTTGAAATAGGGGCGTACAGGGAGTGATGATGTGTCTGGGCGCGTGATCTCCCCGCAGGCCGACATGAGGGGGCCGGGTGGGGAGACAGGATCTTTTGCCTGTACGAAACTGTTCCCAACCTCTTCAGCCGGTAAGGATTGCGATGAGAAGAATGGAATCTGTGAAGGGTTTATCCTGTTGGCCATCCGCTCTTCCACGATTATTGGTTGTTAGGTAACCGGCTGTGAGCAGACCATCACATTTTGTGGTTAATATTTGGTCATATACCCTCGAAATGAGGCGCGTATAGGACAATAATTCTGGCAAAAAAATGCTGTTTCGATGCATTTTTCGAGGCAATGTTTCATTCCTGGTCAGTATTTACCGCTGCAAGCGGATTTACTGATCCGGCAACGAACAGAAAAAGCCCGGCGAGGTCGCCGGGCTTCATGTCTATATGATGACGATTCTGGAAAGACCTAGATTGGTTCCCAGGTGAAAACTGAAGCCGTCGCGCCAAGGTCGGTGAAGCTGCCCTTGAGCGCGGGTAGGCCGTGGGACAGCAGCGTTTCCGGCGTCCAGCCTTCGAGGCGGGCGATGCCGCGCACGGGGCGGGGCTGGCTCATCAGGAACACTTCATTGCCGCGCACGGTGAAGATCTGGCCGTTGGTGTCGCAGGAGGGAGCGGCGAGCGCGACGGCGAAATTCGCCACCTGATCGGCGCGCATGGCGTTTTTCATGCGATCGACCCGCTGGGCCGAGGCTTCGTCCTTGACCGGAATGGTCGCGATCATCCGGGTCCAGGCGAACGGCGCAATCACGTTTGAGCGCACGTTCTTGGAAGCGCCTTCCATGGCGATGATGCGCGACAGGCCGACAATGCCCATCTTGGCGGCGGCATAGTTCGCCTGTCCGATATTGCCGATCAGTCCGCTGGTCGAGGTGAAGAGCGTGAAGCTGCCTTCCTGCTGTTCGCGGAAATGGTTGATGGCCGCGCGCGTGATGTTGTAGCTGCCCTTGAGATGCACTTCGAGAACGGCGTCCCAGTCTTCGTCGGGCATCTTGTGGAACATGCCGTCGCGCAGAATGCCGGCCGGGCTGATGATCGAATGGAGCGCGCCGAACGTGTCGAGCGCCTGTGTAATCATATTTTCAGCGCCGGACTTGAGCGAAACGCTGTCGGAATTGGCTACGGCCTGGCCGCCTCCAGCCTTGATTTCATCGACGGTCTTCTGGGCTGCGCTGGCATTGCCTTCGTCGCCGCCCTTGACGCTGCCGCCCAGATCATTGACCACGACCTTCGCACCCTGCCGCGCTGCGATCAGGGCGCATTCGCGCCCGATGCCGCCCGCTGCGCCGGTGACCAGAACAACCTTTCCTTCAAGCAATCCCATAATATTCCTCCTGGGGCCGGTATGATTTTCCGTTGGGGGAGAAGCTATCGGATGAAGGGTGGGCCGTGCATCCTTTTTCTGGCGCTTTACCTCATTCCCGCACCGTGCTATCGGATCGCGCATGACACGGTGCATTTCACAGCGACGACGAGAGAAGATGCGGGCCCTTTGGGCTATCGCCATCCCTTGCCGCTGCGTCAACCGCTAAGACCTCGCGTCCGGGCGGTTTGCAGCCTGATCCGCTTGAAAGCCGGAAGTCCTTATTCTCATGTTTGACGTCATCCCCGAGCAGCCCGAGCACGCGGCAGCCATTGAAGCCCTGCTTGATCTTTCCTTCGGCCCCGGCCGTTACGCCAAGACGGCCCAGCGCCTGCGCGAGGGCAATATAGCCGTGCCCGAGCTTTGCTCTGTCGCCTTCTGCGGCGAGGGTGAAAACCGGCGGACGGTGGGCTCGTTGCGCTTCTGGCCTGTGATGCTGGGCAGCCGCCCGGGGCTGATGCTGGGACCGCTCGCAGTCGAACCCGCTTTGCGGAGCAAGGGCTGTGGCATCCGCATGATGGATCTTGCGCTCGCCGAGGCGAAAAGGCTGGGCTACAAGCTCGTCATTCTGGTGGGGGACATGCCTTATTATACCAAGGTCGGTTTCGGCCCGGTGGCGCCGGGCAAGCTCACTATGCCTGGCCCGGTCGATCCGGCCCGGTTTCTCTACCGTGAACTGGACATCGGCGCTTTCACCAATGTCCATGGCGCGGTGACGAAACCGGACGCGAATGTGGATTTCGAAGCCCTGCTGGCCTGCGCTGACTAGATGCCGGTCGGGCGGTGCCGGGGATGTTCAGCGTCCCTCGCGCCGCCATGCCAGCAGCAGCGCGCCAAGGATCAATATCAGCGTTATAGGCCCGGTCAGCAGCGGCGTCAGCTTCACGTCGCTGACCAGATATTGCGCGTTTTCACGCAGGCCCCACCAGAGACCAATAGCACCTGGTGCTACACTTGACGTATGGTAAGTGGAACAGCCGAGCGCGTTTTCAAGACAGCTTGGTTTTCCAAGACGGCGAGAAAGGCTCACATCGGGGACGAGGAACTCAGTTCGGCCATCCGCCAAGTCATGCTGGGCAAGGCCGACAATTTGGGTGGTGGAGTTTTCAAGAAGCGACTGGGCAAGAATCAGTATCGTTCGCTCATCCTTGATAAGGG
>JAATFR010000262.1 GCA_015655095.1 Hyphomicrobiales bacterium
CCGGTCGGCCTTGAACGGCTTCTCGATGAAGTCGTAGGCGCCCTTCTTGATCGCAAGAACAGCAGTTTCAATGTTGCCGTGCCCGGAAATGATGACGACGGGGAGATCAGGATAACGTTCGCGGAACACATCCAGCACCTCAAGCCCGTCGAGCCGGCTGCCCTGCAGCCAGATGTCGAGCACGACCAGTCCCGGCATGCGCGCCTCGATTGCGGCCAACGCGCCATCACTGTCACCCGCCACCCGCGTGGCGTAGCCCTCGTCATTCAGGATCCCGGCAACGAGCTCGCGAATATCTGCCTCGTCATCGACAATCAGGATATCAGACGCCATGTACAGTTTCTCCGTTTTGCCTTGTCTCGAGAGAGGGGGCGCGGTCAGTGTGGCTCAGGAAAACGAGACGCACCCGCGCGCCGCTCTCCCAGCCTTCCGCCCTTGGCGCATCCTCCAGCACAAGCGTGCCGCCGTGATCTTCCATCACCTTCTTGACAATCGCGAGACCAAGGCCCGTCCCCTTGCTACGTGTCGTGATATAGGGTTCCGTCAGTTTCTGCCGGTCGGTTTCCGGCAGGCCCCGGCCTGAATCGGTAATCATGATCGTCACGGCCCCCTCATCGACAATCAGATCGATGATGACCCGGCCAATCTGTTGATCGACGGGCTTTGGCTTTGCGTCTGCCTCATCCTCATTGCCACGAATGGCCTCGGCGGCATTCTTGAGAATATTGGTCAATGCCTGACTGACGAGGCGTCCGTCACAATCGATCTCGACCGGCTCTGCCGGCGCACGCAGCGTATAGGCGATCTCGGGATGCCCGACCCTTTGCAGGAATACCGCCTGGCGGACGATCTCATTGATCTCGGTCGGCTTGAAAACGGCGGAGGGCATCCGCGCGAAGGAGGAAAACTCATCGACCATACGGCCGATGTCGCTCACCTGCCGGATGATCGTATCGGTGCATTGCTGGAAGATTTCGGGATCGGTGGTAATTTCTTTCGCGTATTTCCGCCGCAGCCGCTCCGCCGAAAGCTGGATCGGCGTCAGCGGGTTCTTGATCTCATGGGCAATGCGGCGCGCCACATCGGCCCACGCCGAGGTGCGCTGCGCCACCACGAGTTCGGTAATGTCGTCGAAAGTCAGAACATAGCCGCCGATATTCATCTGGCTGTCAGCGTTCTCCCTGTCGGCATTGGTGATGCGCAGATTGAGCGTACGGTCCTGCCCGTTGTGGAGCAGCACAATCTGGTCTTGCGCATAACGGCGTGGATTGGTCTGCGCCTGATGCAGCAAAGGCAGCATCCGGGGAGCAACGTCTGCGATATTCCGGCCGACAATATCCCCACCGTCTGGCTCAAGGAAATTGCGCGCCGCCCTGTTGGCGTGATGAATCTGCCCTTCCGTATCGAGCCCGACCACACCGGCGCTAACCCCGGAGAGAACGGCTTCCGTGAACTGGCGCCGCTGGTCAAGCTGATAGTTGGCTTCCACCAGAGCGTTGCGCTGGCTTTCAAGCTGGCTTGTCATCTTGTTGAAGGCGCGGCTCAACATGTCGAGTTCATCTCCGGTCTGGCCGACCTCGACACGCGCAGTAAGATCGCCCGCCGAAACATGATCATGCGCCAGCACCAGCCGGATGATCGGCTCGACGATCCTGTTCGCGGCCCAAAGCCCCATCCAGATCGCTGCCATCAGCACAAGCATGGCGACCGCCACATAAATCAGCGCGAATGTAACCTGAATGGTGAAGCGGCGAGTCTGGAGATTGTCATATTCATTCACCGCCTCCTGCGTCTGCTGGATGTATTCAAGCACCCGGGCATCGACGAAGCGGGCGACATAGAGATAGCCGCCATCCATGCCGGAAAGCTTTTCAAGCGCCCTGATCTGGTTTCCAGGATCGACCGTGAACAAAACCACATCGCCCTTGTCCGCTTCGCGGAACTGGGCTGCCGAGGGCAATGACAGTTCAGGTGCGATGTTCGCGGTCGCCTTGTAAAGAATCTGGCCCTTGTCGGTAATGATGTAAACAGCGGGCAGCGCGCGCAAAGCCGCCTGGGTGCCCAGATATTGCTGAAAGCGCTGGGGAGCCTGTGAAATGAACGGCGCTACCCGGTTCAGGTCCGTCGCCATGGCCAGCACATCGCCGCGCATCACGTTCTTGTGCTCGCGCAGATAGGCCTCGGCCACGGTCTGTGCATTGGTCATGATCAGTTGCGCGCGCTGGGTAAACCAGAAATCCAGGCCGCGATTGAGCGTGACCGTGGCAAAAACCGCGACGATGATGGCGGGCGTCACCGCAAGGATGGCGAATGTCGCCACAAGCCGGGAATGAATCTTCGCCCCGGCCGAACCGCTGGCCCGGGCGATGATCACTTTCGCCACCCGCCATGAAATCAGGGCGAACAGAACAAAGACAACCGCGAGGTTCGCCACCAGCAGCCCAAGCAACAGGGTACGGGTCGGCTGAAAGGGCGTGAGCCCGGTCAGCAGCATGTAGGTAAAGGTGCCGAGCACAATGGCGGCGATGGCGAAGCCGATCGCGAGAATGCCGGATTTTCCCCTGCGCGAGACAAGGTTCCAAAGCCAGACGTCCCAGCTTGCCGGTCGATTGTGCTCTGACGATGCCATGACCCAACGTTTGTTCGTGCTGGGCCGCAGCCCCTTGGACAATAAGCTGACAGGAGCCAAACTGTGCTCCAAACAACACGTCATATTGTCACCGATGCCACATAGTGGCCCGGCCAAGCCCAGGGTTCAACAACATTGTGGCAAGATTGCATCATTGCCAGTCTGGAACGTCACTTGAGTCCCCGAATAACCTGAATATCAAGTTCCCGGATTTTCTTGCGCAACGTGTTCCGGTTGATGCCCAGCAGGGCGGCCGCCTTGATCTGGTTGCCGCGGGTCGCCGCCAGCGACATGGAAAACAACGGCCTCTCAACTTCCCGTAATATTCGATCGTACAACCCCGCCGGGGGCAATATATCGCCTTCCGGACCAAACAGCTGGTTAAGGATTCGCTCGACCGAGCCGCCGAGGCTTTCATCCTCCGAGGGCACCGTGCTGGCGCGGGTAAAGTCTGGTTCCGCCAGTTCAGATTCGAGAACGGAAGCGCCGATCACCTCGTCGGTATAAAGCGCGGTCAGGCGACGGACCAGATTTTCCAGTTCCCGCACATTGCCCGGCCAGCGATAGCGCTTGAGCAGTTCCATGCCCTCGCTGTCGATGGTCTTGACCGGCAAGCCCTCGTCGGCCGCCTTCGCAAGAAAGTGGCGGACAAGGTCCGACACGTCTTCAGAGCGCTCGCGGAGCGGCGGCAAGCGCAAGGGTACTACATTGAGGCGGAAATAGAGGTCTTCGCGGAAAAAGCCCTGATGGATAAGCTGGCGCAGATCCCGGTTGGTCGCGGCCACGATCCGCACATCGGTCTTGATCGGGGTGCGCCCGCCAACCGTGGTGTATTCTCCTTGCTGCAATACCCGCAAAAGACGGGTCTGAGCCTCCATCGGCATGTCGCCAATCTCGTCGAGGAACAGGGTGCCCCCTTCAGCCTGCTCAAAACGGCCCGCCGAGCGCTGGGTTGCGCCAGTAAAGGCTCCTTTTTCATGACCGAACAGTTCGCTCTCGATCAGTTCGCGAGGAATGGCCGCCATATTGACCGCGACGAACGGACCGTTGCGCCTTTTCCCGTAATCATGGAGCGCGC
The DNA here is from genome assembly GCA_015655095.1 of Hyphomicrobiales bacterium. Classification (GTDB taxonomy): domain Bacteria; phylum Pseudomonadota; class Alphaproteobacteria; order Parvibaculales; family Parvibaculaceae; genus JAATFR01. Next base: position 3,708 of record JAATFR010000262.1, read on the forward strand.
GGGCCACCAGTTCCTTGCCCGTGCC
>JAATFR010000085.1 GCA_015655095.1 Hyphomicrobiales bacterium
CGGCTCGGGCAAGCAAGCTCGTTCAGTCGTGGACGGGCTGCCCGCCGATGTGGTGACGTTGGCGCTTGCGGCTGATATTGATCAGATTGCGGATATTACCGGCAAGCTGCCGAAGGATTGGCAGAGCAGGTTCCCCGACAACAGCTCGCCCTATACGTCGACCATCGTTCTGCTGGTCCGCAAGGGCAATCCCAAGGGAATCAAAGATTGGGATGATCTTGTGAAGCCGGGTGTATCGGTGATCACGCCTAATCCCAAGACATCTGGCGGCGCGCGCTGGAACTTCCTTGCCGCATGGGCCTATGGCCTGAAAAAATTCAATGGTGACGACGCCAAGACCCGTGAATTCATCACGGCACTGTTCAAGAATGTGCCTGTACTGGACACCGGCGCGCGTGGATCGACCACCACTTTTGCCCAGCGCAATATTGGCGACGTGCTGATTTCCTGGGAAAACGAGGCTTATCTCGTTCAGAAGGAATTCCCCGGCGCATTTGAGATCGTAAGCCCGTCCATTTCGATCCTGGCAGAGCCGCCCGTTGCCGTGGTTGACGCCAATGCCAAGGCTGATGGCGTTGAAAAGGAAGCCAAGGCATATCTGGAGTATCTTTATTCTCCCGAAGGTCAGAAAATTATCGCGAAGAATTTCTATCGCCCGCGCAAGCCGGAACTGGCCGATCCCAAGGACGTCGCCCGTTTTCAGAAGCTTGAACTGGTAACCATCGACAAGGAGTTTGGTGGCTGGCGCAAGGCTCAGAAAGACTTCTTCAGTGATGGCGGGGCATTCGACCAGATCTACAAAAACGCCCAGTAAACGCTTTCTTGTTCAAAATCGGGCTGGGAGTGAAGGGGCTTTGCTTCCAGCCAGCGACAGATCAAAACGGCAGAAGCCGATCATCGAGGGGTTGCGATCATGAAAAAAGTACTCACTGCGGTGAGCGCCGTGGCGCTTGCCTCTGCCTTTGCAGGACCTGCCATGGCGGATGCAAAGACCGACGCACAGATTGAGGCGCTTACGGCCAAAATCAATCAGATGGCTAATACGATAGATGGTCTTCGTACGGAGGTATCGACCCTGCGCACGGAATCGGTTGCCCAGAAGCAGGCGATTAGCCAGACCCAGCAGGCTGCTGCTTCGACCGGAACAAAGGTGAGCTTTGCCAAGGGTGCGCCGGAAATATCCGCGCCTGATGGCAGTTCGTTCAAGGTTCGCGGTCAGGTTGCAGCAGATGCCGCCTTCTTCAATTCGCGCAAGGGCGGCAATGACTACAACAACGGGACGGAAATCCGCCGTGCCCGTCTGGGGGTCGATGGAACCTACAAGAAGGCCTGGGTTTATCGTCTGGAGGCGGATTTCGCCAAATCCAGCCGTGACGACAGCTCAAGCCAGGAGATCGATCTGAAGGACGCCTTTGTCGGCTATCAGGGTATCAAAAATACCAAGATCATTATCGGTCAGCAGAAGACGCCCAATACTCTGGAGCAGGCGAACTCAAGCTATGACCAGCTCTTCACCGAAATACCGCTGATGGTCGAGGCCTTCACCAACCGTCTGACCGCAGGCGGTGACTACAAGATCGGTGCGCAGGCCACGTATGAAGGCAGAAACTATCTGGTTTCGGGGGGCATTTTCGGTGAGAATTCGGCCGCCTACGGCGGAACCTCGACAACGTCGAGCGCCGCTCAGGGCGTATATCATGATGAAGGCTGGGGTCCTGCCGCCCGCTTCGTCTATACACCCATAAAGGATCCGACAAAGCTCATTCACCTCGGCCTCTCGGGCTATTACCGCAATACGGCGGGCAAGAAGTTCATCCAGTTCCGCTCAGGTCCTGAAGTGTCAGTCGATAGCACCCGTCTGATCGATACGGGCGGGATCAAGGCTGATAATTATGCCTTTGGCGGTTTGGAGCTTGCTGGCGTCTATGGTCCGTTCTTCCTCCAGAGCGAATATGGCGTCACGAAGGTTGATCGAGTTGCGGGCTCGAACGTTTCCTTTGACGGTGGGTATGCCGAGATTTCCTATACGCTCACCGGGGAATCGAAGCCCTACAAGAGCGGCGCTTTCCTGAGGACCAAGCCTGACAAGCCGTTCGACCTTGGCCAGGGCAACTGGGGCGCATGGGAAGTGGCGGCGCGCTACAGCACCTTGAATCTCAATGACAAGGATATCCGGGGCGGCACCGAGGATAACTGGTCGCTCGGGCTTAACTGGTATCCGAATGATTACATTCGCTTCCTGGTTGACTACGTGAACTTCCATGCGAAAAAGAATGGGGTCAAGCAGGAGGGCGATGTCATCATCACCCGGGCCTCGGTCGCCTGGTAATCGATGCGGTCACGCTGCGTGATGAACCCGCGTGGACCGCAGATGAATGTTTGTAATGAGCGGCGCGACCCGGAGAGGCGTTTTCCGGGTCGTGTCATGGTCCACGAAAGAAATAGCTGATGAGTCTGACCGAACATCAACGAAGACCATGGCGTACCCCGTCCGTCCTGCCCGGCTTTGGCGTGACGTTCGGGTTTTCCATGTTCTGGCTTGGGCTGATCGTCCTCATTCCGCTCGCAGGCATCTTTACCTGGGCGGCAAGTCTGGGATTCTCCGACTTCTTCAGCATTCTGGCCGATCCGCGCATTCTGGAGGCGCTGAAGCTGAGCTTTGGCGGCGCACTGATCGGCGCCTTCGTCAACACGCTTGTCGGTCCGGTTGTCGCCTGGGTGCTGGTTCGTTATGAATTCTACGGCAGGGGTATCGTGGACGCGGTCATTGACCTGCCGTTTGCGCTGCCGACCGCCGTGGCCGGTCTGGCGCTTGCCGCCCTTTATGCGCCCAATGGCTGGCTTGGCGCGCCGCTGGCCGATGCCGGTATCAAGGTTATCTTCACACCGCTTGGCGTCATCATTGCGCTCACTTTCATCGGACTTCCATTCGTGGTGCGCACGCTTCAGCCGGTGCTGGCCGATCTGGAGCCTGAAATAGAAGAGGCCGCGGCAACGCTGGGGGCCACGCGGTGGCAGACGATCCGCAAGATCCTGCTTCCGGCCCTGCTGCCGACGCTTTTGACAGGCTTTGCACTCGCCTTCGCCCGCGCCGTCGGCGAATACGGCTCCGTTATCTTCATTGCAGGCAATCTGCCCTACAAGTCTGAGATCGCGCCGCTTTTGATCATCATCAAGCTTGAGGAATTCAATTATCCGGCAGCGACCGCCATTGCGGCGATCATGCTGGTCATGTCCTTCCTGATCCTCCTGATCGTCAACCTTCTTCAGGGCTGGGCGCGCCGTAGCACCGGCTATGCGGGCTAGGAGGGACTCCATGCAATTCATCTCGACATCCCCGAGGCTTGCCAATGTGAGTGAGCCCCTGACGGTGCGGTTTCTGCTGCTCGGCCTGACGCTGGTCTATCTGCTGGCCATGCTGGTCCTGCCGCTGGGCGTCATATTCGTCGAGGCGTTCCGCAAGGGCTATGAAACTTATGCGGCCTCGCTGCTGACGGACGATTCCATCGCCGCCATCCAGCTTACCCTGCTGGTGACAGCCATTGCCGTTCCGGCCAATATTATCTTCGGGCTGGCGGCTTCCTGGTCCATCGCCAAATATCAATTCAAGGGGAAGAGCTTCCTCATCACGCTGATCGATCTGCCCTTTTCGGTATCGCCGGTAGTGGCGGGGCTTATCTATGTGTTGATGTTTGGGGCGCAGGGCTATCTTGGCCCCTATCTTCAGGCTCACCATATCCAGATTATCTTCGCAGTGCCGGGAGTCGTGCTCGCCACCATCTTCTTGACTTTTCCGTTCGTTGCCCGCCAGCTCATTCCATTGATGCAGGCGCAGGGCAACGATGATGAGGAGGCGGCCCTCTCGCTGGGAGCCGGCGGTCTTCGCACCTTTTTCAGCGTGACGCTGCCCAATGTGCGCTGGGCTCTTCTTTACGGGGTGCTGCTCTGCAATGCCCGGGCAATGGGCGAATTCGGGGCCGTGTCGATTGTTTCCGGGCATATTCGGGGCAAAACCAACACCATGCCGCTGCATGTGGAGATCCTCTATAATGAATACAATTTTGTTGCCGCGTTTGCTGTCGCGTCGCTCCTTGCGTTCCTCGCGCTCGTTACACTTTGCCTCAAAACCGCGCTCGAATGGCGCTATAGTGGCGAACTTGCAGTCTCAAGAGGGCATTGAGGAAGTGGCCAGCGTAGGCGTGAATGACAAGAGTGCCCCGATCCGCATCGAGGTGAAGGATCTCCGCAAGAGTTTTGGCGCCTTTGCCGCCCTCGACGGGGTTTCCTTCACGGTACAGCCCGGAGAGTTGCTGGCGTTGCTGGGACCATCGGGCTCGGGCAAGACGACGCTGCTGCGCGCCATCGCCGGGCTCTCGCCCGCCGAGGAAGGCACGATTCATTTTAACGATGAGGAGGCAACCACCCTGTCGCTGCGCGAGCGCAGGGTCGGCTTCGTGTTCCAGCACTATGCGCTGTTCCGGCATATGACGGTGTTTGACAATATCGCTTTCGGGCTGCGGGTGAGGCCAAGGCGTGAACGGCCGGCCGAAAGCGAGATCACACAAAGAGCACGGCGGTTGCTTGAGTTCGTCCAGCTTGGCGGGCTTGAAAAGCGCTTTCCCGCGCAATTGTCGGGTGGCCAGCGCCAGCGGGTCGCTCTGGCGCGCGCGCTTGCCATCGAACCTAATCTTCTTCTGCTTGACGAGCCTTTCGGGGCGCTCGACGCGAAGGTCCGCAAGGAACTGCGGGCCTGGCTCAAGGATGTGCACCGCGAAACCGGACTGACCACGCTTTTTGTGACACATGACCAGGAGGAGGCGCTGGAGCTTGCCGACCGGGTCGTGATCATGCGGAACGGCAGGATCGAACAGATCGGCACTCCTTCGGAAGTCTATGAGGAGCCGGCGACGCACTTCGTCTGCGAATTTCTCGGCAATGTCTCGAAGTTCGACTGCACCATCCGGGACGGTGAGGCGGAAGTGGCCGGGAGCCTGTTCCCGGTCAGCGAGGATAATGGCCTGAACGGGCCGGGCGTCGCCTATGTCCGGCCGCATGAGTTTGAAATCGTGATCGATGAACATGGTGAGGGCCTGCCCGCCACGGTCAAGTCTGTCCGCCCCTTCGGGCCGACCGTATCGGTTGAGCTAGAGCTCGCCGGGCGTGAGGGGCCGATTGAAATCGCCGTGCCGAGGGAGCTGATCGGCCTTGGCGATGTTCAGCCCCACCGGACCGTCCATATTCGGGCGACGGCGGCCCGGATTTTCGCGGCGGGCTGAGAGGCCGTGATGTGCGCCTGATGAGTGGCGCACATCGGTTTCTTGTCTTACGCCGCTTTCGACCGTGCTGCATAGCGGATGGGCAGCCGCTTCAGGCCTGAGACGAAGCTCGCCTGCACATTGGGGTGCTCGCCGGTGATCTCGAAGCTGTCGAAACGGGCCAGCAGCTCGGTGTAAAGCGCCTTGATCTCCATTTTGGCCAGATGCTGGCCAAGGCAGAGGTGCGCGCCATAGCCGAAGGCAAGATGGCGATTGGGTGAGCGGTCGACCTTGAATTTGAACGGCTCGTCGAAAACCTCCTCGTCGCGGTTGCCGGAGGGGTACATCATCATCAGATGGTCACCCTTGCGAATGTTCTTTCCGCGCAGCACATAGTCTTCCGTAGCCGTCCGCATGAAATGTTTGACCGGGGTAACCCAGCGGATCATTTCATCGACGGCTGAAGCCAGCAGGGCGGGGTTGGCGCGCAGCTTGGCGAGTTCATCGGGATTCTCGATCAGCGCCTTGAGGCCGCCCGCAGTGGTGGAGCTTGTGGTGTCGTGGCCTGCCGTTGCGACAATGATGTAATAGCTCATCGCCTCAAGATCGCCGATCTGCTTGCCATCCAGCGTTGCATTCGCGATCACGCTGGCGACGTCGTCGCGCGGATTGGCGCGGCGCTCGGCGGTTAGCGCGGTGAAAAACTGGAAAAAATCCGTGATCGTCGCCATCAGATCGTCGAAGCCGCCGCCGCGCTGGGTCTCGGGATCCTGTGCGCCAAAAAGCTCCTGGGTCAGAGCAAGCATGCGGGCTTCATCTTTCCGCTCAACGCCCAGAATGGTCATGATGACGCGCAGCGGATACCACATGGCGACGTCGGTCACGAAATCGCATTCGCCGCCTTTCGCTTCCATTTTATCCACGAATTCGCGTGCGAGGCCTGTGAGTTTGTCGTCGAGCTTTTTGAGGTTCGGCGGCATGAACCAGGCCTGCGTCAGCGCCCGGTAGGCCCGGTGATCGGGATTGTCCATATGCACGAGGGTACGCAGCAGCAAATGGCTGCCGCCAGTGAACTCTTTCGTCTTTTCCAGGGCCTTGGTGGTCGTCAGCGTTAGCAGGGGGTCGTTGATGAAGCGCTCGTTCTGCTTTTCGACCTCCATGATGTCGGCATGTTTCGACACAAGCCAGAACGGTGTATAGCCCTCGACCTCGACCCGGTGAACCGGGTCCTCATGGCGGATTTCACCCAGCAGCCGGTGAAAAAGATCGTCTTGCGCATAGGTTCTGGGGTCGACAATCAGTTCGTCTATGTTGGGCGTCATTTCATCCTCCTCAGGTCGATTTTTTGCGACATGACCGACAGCACGGGATTTCCAAGGATTCCCCTGCGTTAGTCTGGGCTGTCTGTTTGCTTTACCGAAAATATAGCGGAAACAGGGCCTTTTGTCGTGTGGGAAGCGTGAGAAAGGCGCTGGACAAGTACGCCCGCTTGCCGATTATTGGCCCCAACGAGACCACAAGGACCGGCCCAAACCGGCCCCCTAAAGGAGATGGATGATGGCTGAAGCATATATCGTTGCGATCGCACGCACCGCTGGCGGCCGCCGCGGCGGGCGGCTCAAGGACTGGCACCCGGTTGATCTGGGTGCGTCGGTTATCAATTCGCTGCTCGACCAGACGGGCATTGATCCGGCACGGGTTAATGATGTGATCTTCGGGTGTGTGGGACAGGTCGGCGAGCAGGCGATCAATGTCGCCCGCAATGTGGTCATGGCTTCGCGTCTGCCGGAAAGCGTGCCGGCAACCTCTGTTGACCGTCAGTGCGGTTCGGCTCAGCAGTCGCTTCATTTTGCGGCGCAGGCTGTTCTTTCCGGTTTTCAGGATGTCATCATCGCTGGCGGCGTGGAAAGCATGACCCGCGTGCCCATGGGGCTTGCGGCCTCCCTGCCTGCCAAGAACGGGTTTGGCAACTACATGAGCCCCTTTCTCAAGGAAAAATATCCGGGCATCCAGTTCAGCCAGTTCACCGGCGCGGAGATGATTTCCAAAAAATATGGTTTGACCAAGGACAATCTTGACGAGTTTTCCTTCGCGAGCCATCGCAAGGCGATCGCCGCTACCCAGTCCGGCGCCTTCAAGGATGAGATCGTTCCGCTTGAAGTCACCCTTGAGGACGGTACAAAGGAACAGCA
>JAATFR010000341.1 GCA_015655095.1 Hyphomicrobiales bacterium
GAGGGGGTCGGAGGTTCGAATCCTCTCACTCCGACCAAGTAAAACAAGGGGTTAGGCCCCGCCGAAGCGGCCTGCCTGAACTACCCCACCAAAAACGACAAAAGAGCCCGTCACCCATTGAGGCAACGGGCACTAATGCTCTGGCTTGATCTCGCCTGCAGGTGATAGAGAGCTTTGATAAGCGTGGTCAGAGCAAACACATTCAGCATCCCCTGAATAACTCAAAAATACCGAAATATTTACGTCTTTTTTCTTGACTTCAGCGCCCACTTGACGTAAATATATACGTATTGAAACAAGGGGAACGGGATGCTGATCGAAACGAACCGCCGCAAAGTAGCTGCCCGACTGGTCCGGGATGGCTGGATTGAGAGCAACGGCGGACGGCACGACGTTTTCAAGCACCCGACAAAACCGGGCGTCATCGTGGTGCCCCGGCACAACACCATGTCACCGGGCGTCGCCCGGCAAATAGCAAAACTGGCGGGCTGGCTTTAAACCAGTTCGCCTTGGGGTGAAGGAGAGAGACGATGAAATATGTTGCGCTTGTGGATGGAACAGAGGGCGCCTATGGCGTGATCTTTCCCGACTTGCCGGGATGCACTTCAGGCGGCGCTTCTGTTGATGAGGCGCTTGGCGAGGCCATAGAGGCTGTGCGTCTATGGATCGATGAAACCGTCAAGGACGGCGGCGCCGTACCCACCGCCCGCTCGGCGGAGGATATTCGACACGATCCCGACTTCGCCCAAGATTTCCAGGACGGTGCGATCATTGCCTATGTGCCAGTATTTCGGGACGCCGGTCGCTCGATCAAGGCCACGATCTCGATGGATGCCGGCGTCCTGGAAGCAATCGACGAAGCGGCCAAGATCCGGGGTCTTACCAGGTCGTCATTTCTGGTATCCGCTGCTCGTCAAAAGATTGAGAGTGGCGCTTAATCTGTGGCTTCAGTTCATTGAAATATTTACTCAAGATCCTCATCCTTCTCATCGTGGTGGCCGTGTCCCTGCTCATCCAGAGGTTTGGCCCTGAGAACCCGCAAACGGGCAAAACTCTCCCAGCCACCCACGGACAAGTCATATCCGGCTATCCCCACATCGCGGATGGAGACACGCTTTCCTTTGCTGGAGAGCGAATCCGTCTGTTCGGAGTGAATGCCCCGGAAAAAGCGCAGATGTGTACCCGCCAAGGTAAGGGATACCCGTGCGGAGAGAATGCGAAACGCTATCTGGCCGCGCTCGTCGGCGAGGCTCTCGTCACCTGCGATCCACAATATCGGGATAAATATGACCGTGCCGTCGCAATCTGTTCGGTGAATGGCAAGGATATTGGTCGCGAGATGGTCGCCGCAGGCTGGGCCGTCGCCTACCGCCGATATTCGACACAATATGTCGGCGCTGAGAATAGCGCGCGCGGTGCCCGGACCGGGATATGGCAAGGCTCATTCGAGCAGCCGGAGCAATGGCGGATAGAGCATCCCCGTTGAAGATGCCTGAAGCGACAAAAGAGCCGCCCCACTCCCGAAGGATATGAGGCGGCTCGATGGTTAGCGGCGGGGTTCAGCTCCGTTCCCTACAGAAATGGGCCGGGCGAACGGCGTGTCTACTTCACTCTTTATCCCCGTTCTTGACTTTGGCTGAATATGCTTCCCGAACGGACGTTCCAAACAGCCTGGCGCTTTCTGTCACGGCACGGTCGGCATCATCCACGATTCCCGAAAGCTGCATGAAACCGTGAATGAGCGAAGGATAATGAAGATAGATAACCGGCACGCCCTCCGCTTTGAGCCGCTGCGCGAACGCACGGCCTGAATCCCGCAATATATCGAATCCATCTGTAGAAAGAATGGTTGCAGGCATGCCCTTGAGGCTCCCGGCCCGCAACGGTTCCATCAGGCTGTCCGCTGGCACCTGATCCGGCTTCGCATCGGGAAAGACAAGCGGAACGATGTATTCGATGAAGCTTGCATCCAGACCATACCCCTTGGCGAACAACTCATAAGAACTGTCCTTCCGCGGCAATGCCACGCCGGGATAATAGAGAAGCTGATAGAGCGGTGCCGGGCGCCCGGAAAGCAATTGCCGCTGGGAGACATTGATCGCCACATGCCCGCCTGCACTGTCACCGCCGACAGATACCAGATCGGGCTCGCTGCCGAGCGCGACAGCATTCTTCCGCGCCCACAAGAACGCGTCTTCCCCGTCATCACTCGCGGCCGGGTAGGCATGCTCCGGGGCGCGCCGGTAATCCACGGACACTACGATGACTTTAGCTTCATTGGCGATGAGACGAACCGCGCGATCGATAGCATCAACACTCGAAATTATCCAGCCGCCGCCATGAAAATATACGAGAACAGGCAGGGGATCGGAGCCTGATGTCATGGGGTGGTAGATCCGGATATGAATCGGTCCACCGCGGCCTTCGATCGACCTGTCCTCCACACTCTGCATTGGGGACGTTACCTTGCTGAACAGGGCCCATCGCCTGTCAACGAAGTCGCGCACATAATCGCGGCCAGACGCGAACGAAAATATCCACTCCCGGACAAAGCCCGGCATCCACGACGATCGCTCCTGCTCCAGCATGTACTGAATCTTGGGATGGAGGTGCTGGCCGTCCACAACTTCGGGCGGTCCCTTCAAATGTTGGGTAAACCAGTCATTGGACTGGGAATAAAATGTCAGATCCTTCTGCTCGTCCACCGTCGGCGTGAAGCTGTCTCCCCCTGCCGCGAGCGCTCCGCCCACAAGCAGCAAGAGCGCCATGGCCGCCGTCGCTATCGATAGTCCCTGCTTCATTGCCTGTTTTCACTTTCTTTTTGCGAACGTCACGCAATCTCATAATGAGAATTAACATTCTCATTTGTGTTTGTCTATATCATTCTGTAGACGGACCCGAAGGCCGGGGCCAATACAGTCAGCGCGTCTTACGACATTGTGTTGAAGCTTGATCCAGGAGGGCTCGTGTGGCCGAGAGGACGCGGAAGATAGATTCAGCGGATATCAACAACGGGCTCGCTCCACGCGCCTACCCCAAGCAGGCGCGTTCCCAGGCGAGCATCGCGCGCATTCTAGGCGCGACCCAGGCCATACTTCTGCGGGACGGCCCATCCGCGCTCACCACACCGGCGATCGCGGCGGAATCAGGGATTTCCGTGGGTGTTCTCTACCGCTATTTCCCCAACAAGGAAGCTATTGTTCTCGCCCTCTACGAACAGCGCCTGGCCCAAATCCGGGCTTTCATGGCGGACAGTCTCGACAAGATTCCGAAAAACTGGCGCGCTTATATAAGAAAATGGGTTTACGCTCTGCGCGCCGAAGAAAAGAAAATCGGATTCGATCCGGCACTCTATGGCGCCTTTGAACATTTCCCGCGGCTGGCCCAGGCCTCGACAGAGCATCTGACGAAGTCTTGCGACATTGTCGTTGCGTTCCTTCAGAAGATCGGCGTGCGATGGCCGGAGCCGGCCCTGTTTGACCTTGCCGTGCATATGTTCTTTATCAATGTGGCCGCCTGGCACTATTCGATTTATGCCGGATCGGTTCTTCCGCAAGGTTCAGCGCGCCTGGCAGACAATCTGATTGCCGTCATTGAAACAGCACTTAAAAACCCAGCCCCGCCCCCGCCTTACGCAAGTCGGATATCCCCGGCGTAAAATTCCGGACCGCTCATCCCTGGGACAGCAAAAAAGCCCGCCTTGCCGTGAGTGAGGGTGGGCTTTTGCTTGCTGACATCGTCAATCGATCATCTGAAATTTAGAAGACCCGGCCTTCATCGAAATCGTCGCGCACGCCGTTCAGATAATAATCGCCAATCACCCGGCCTTTGAGCAGCAGCGGATTATGGTTGAGGATGGTGCGGATGTTGCGCCAGTGCCGGTCATAATTATATTTGCGTGATGTCGCCGAGCCGCCGCCCGTATCGAAAATCTGCTCTGCGGCGCGGATGGCCAGTTTACCGATCATGATCTGCGCCTTGGAATTGGCGAGTTGCCCACGCAGCACCAGCTCATCGAGATTGGGCGCGCCCGCGAGGATGCCCGCTGCCGCAACGTCAAGGATTCGCGCCGTATCGGCGATCAGCGCGTCAATGGTGTAGGACGCCGCCGAGATCTCGCCCACGACATTCTGCACGAAATGGTCGCCCCGCGCGGTTTCCGAGGCGCTGTGCTTGGCGGAGCGCGCCTTGGTCTGCACATAGCCGATCGCGTCGCTCTGCACATTGCGAACGATCCCGCAGATCACGGCTGCAAGATGAAGCTGGGCCCGCGTGGCCTGATGGCGGCGCATGAAGGGATTGCCGCCGCCAAAACCGCGTCGCGCGCCCACTTCCTCAGGCAGGATTTCCACATCGTTCAGGTCAACGCCGCCGCTGGCGGTCAGTCGCTGCCCCATGCCGTCCCAGTCGTCGAGGATGTCAACGCCCTTGCGATCCGCAGGCACCAGCACGCCGGTCAGCTCGCCCGCCTCGTCTAGCGCGCTGAAGCTTGTGTAGTCGGAATAGGCAGCGCCCGTTGCATAATATTTCTTGCCGGTAAGCCGGAACTTGTCTCCAGCCTTGACCAGCCGGGTACGGATCATGTTGGGCCGGGGCGTATTGATCTCCATATGTGCGCCGCCGAACAATTTCCCTTTCAGCACTTCGCCTGCATATTGCTGGCTCGAAGCTGAATTTGGATCGAGCGCCATGGATTCAAGAAAGCCGAAATGACCGCGCAGCGCATGCGCCACGTTTGAATCTGCCGCCGCCAGCGCACATGTGACCTCGACCTGATCGGAGAGCGAGCCCCCCGGCCCGCCCAGCGCCGTGGGCACACGCAAATAGGTCAGCCCCGTCTGCCGCAACTTCCTGAAAACCTCGAACGGCAATTCGCGGTCAAGCTCACGTTTAGCCGCCCCCTTCGCGATGTCGGCCGCGATCTCCGGCAGGCGGGACAATATTTCTTCCCGGCTCGGTCGCGAAGCAAGTTTGGCGGCAGACTGGAGAGACATGTGCATCGGTCCTTGGTTCAATCATAACAAAATCAGGAATTACAAAATCTGGCCGGGTGAACCGGCGACGGCGGGGTTGCCCCCGCCGTCATTTTTTAGCCAATCTGCGTACCTTCCCGGGCGACGATCTCTGCCGCCAGCCGAAGCGGCTCGGCAACAATCCAGTCGTCGAAATCAAAATCACTTTTCAGGAAGCCCCATTCGTGCAGGAACGTCTTTTGCTGGCGCAGACCCTCCGTGTATTGCGGAGAAAGCTGTATATCGAAATGGAGGTGCAGATCGGGGCCATAGCCGCGCCGCACATTCTCATCCGTGCTTCCTGTTTCAGCAGCGACGGCAGCGACCACCTCCGCAGAGTGGCTCTTGGCCCACACGGCGGTCTTCAGCAGGGTCGCCAGATAGCGGGCGACAATATCGGGTCGCTCCACGGCCAGATCGCGATTGACTGTCACCGGGCGCGGCGTGCCGGTGTTGACGCGCACAAAAGGGTCCGGGTGGGCATTAATATCGAGCAGAGGCCGCAGCCCCAGATCCTTTACCAGAGCGGCGCTGGAAACGCCCTTGGCATAGATCACGTCCACGGTCCCTGCGATCAGCGCCTCCGCGGTGACGTTTCGAAATTTTGGCCGCTTGCCATCGGCATCCCGCTGTTCGAAATCATGCCCCGGAATATCGACGAACTCGACATCCCCCGGTGCAAGGCCGCCAAGACCCAGAGCTGTGACGAGCCCATGCAGATCCTGGGCGCGGGGAAAATCGACGACCTGCGCGGCGTGTTTGGGAATGCCGAGCCGGCGTCCCTTGAGGTCCGCCAGCGTTTTGATGTCGCTGTCCGCCCGCACCAGCACAAGCTGCTCCTCATCGACCCAGCTTATGCCGACAACGGCTGTATCCTGGCCATTAGCCCTGGCCCAGATGGCCGGAATATTGCCTCCCTCGCGGAAGCTCGCAGGCAGGCTGTGGGTGAAATGCGAGCGCCGAACCGCAGGATCGGCGGAATCCTGAAGCGACTGTACGACGATGCCGTCCGGCTCGAACGCCCGGTGAATCCAGTGGTAATGCTGGGCGATGCCGGACGTCGTCGGCACCGGGCAACGCGTGTACCAGATTTCCGAAACATCAGCCTTGGTGTGAATATCGCTGTCGAGCAAGGTCATGATCTTTTCCTCTGATTTGAAGAGTGACCGGGCGGAAATCATCTCTGCCCAGGGGTGGAGCCGGTCTCACCCGTGCGCGGGTTCCAGCCCACGAACGGTCTCACGCGGCGGGGCAGCCTCCTTCGGCAAGGCATCGGGTAAAATGCTGACATCCCATCCGCGTTGCTTCAGCCAATAGGCTGTCGTCGTGGCGATGGTGTCATTGTCGCTGACCAGAACCAGCCGCGCGCCCCTGACGGCGACGCTGCGATGCGACACCGCCAACAATTGGCCGCCCGGCGCCGAGACAGAGCCGGGGAAATGCCGTTTGCCGAATTCAGGCGCCAGCCGGACGTCGAGCACATAGGTCGTCCGCGTCTCGTCTGTCAGCCATCCTGCAAGCTCGTCACGGCTGATCTTGTCGATGTTCACGCGGTCAGTGAGCGCCTGCACATGGCTTGCGCCGAAAGCCGCGGCCTTCTCGCTGGGCGCGTCAAACCTGTCCAGCAGACCGGATTCAAGCTCCAGCCCCGCTCTCGTCCAGCCCGTCGTCCCATCTTCGAGGAACGCTACCCGGTTAGGCACGCCCGCATCGATGAGCGACTGCGCGCCAATGATCGCCCGAGGCAGGCCCGCGCAGGAAACCACGACGAAAGTTTCCGCTGACGGCACATAATCCAGAAACCGGTGAATGATTTCCGCTCCCGGCAGGCTGCGGGCACCCGGCACATGATATTTCTCGAATTCCTCCACCGTGCGCGTGTCGAGCACGATGACATTGGCCCCCGCCTTGTAGAGCTCATTGAGCTCGGTAGCGGAAATCGCGGGCGTGCCGCGCGTGTCCTGAATGCTTTGCGAGAAAATGATGCCGGGAATGTCGAAGGTGGGAAGGCCGTTTTCCCCGCCAGCGATCCACCCGGGCACGCCGCCCTCCAGAATGTTGATGTCGGTATAGCCGAGACGCTCCAGAATGGCGGCAGCCTCCGCCGCATCGCTTCCGCCATCATCGACCAGCACGGTTCTCACTGTCTTGCGCGGCAGGAAACTCAGGACTTCTTTTTCCAGCCGCGCCAGCGGAACGTTGGTCGCGAAAAACGGATGCCCCTTGGCGAACGCAGACTCGCTGCGGATATCGACAAGGGCGAGTTCCTCTCCCGCGTTGGCCGCGCCTTCAGTGAGCCATTTTTGTAATGTTGCGCGATGGATATGCCGAATGCCCATGGTCTCGCCTCCCTCGGGCAGAAATGCCCCTGATGAACCCATCAAATTATAGTACTTACTCTATCGAGTTTCTATACTATAAATTAAGGACAAGGTTTGCGGCAGCCGGAGTAGCAAATGCCTATTACACGTCGACACATATTGCAGATGGGGCTTGTCAGCGTATTGCTGCCCTCAGGCTTTTCTCCCTTGAGGGCCGCCACTGCGCCGCAACAGGGCGGGCGCCTGATCATCGGGCAATTTCCCGAAGCGACCCTCCTCACCAGCGGCTTTTCGACGGAAGGCATCGCCCAGGTTGTTTCCACCAAAATTTTCGATGGGCTGGTCACCTATGACACCAGCCTCAATCCTGTGCCACAGCTTGCGACCGCGTGGAAGGTCTCACCCGATCAGCTTTCCCTCAGTCTTGATCTGCGCCCGGGGGTGACATGGCACGACGGCACGCCCTTCACCTCGGCGGATGTCGCTTTCTCATGCCTCGAACTCTGGAAGAAATATCACAGCCGGGGCAGATCCACCTTCGCCAATGTGGTGTCGGTCGATACGCCCGATCCGCTCAAAGCCATCTTCCACCTGTCAAAGCCAGCACCCTACCTGCTGTCAGCGCTTGGTTCTTCTGAATCGCAGGTTCTTCCCAAGCATCTTTATCAGGGAACGGATATTCTCCAGAATCCGCACAATATCGCGCCGATCGGCACGGGCCCGTTCCGCTTTGTCGAATGGAAGCGTGGCGAATATATCGCGCTGGCGCGCAATCCGCATTATTGGGATCAGCCAAAACCCTATCTTGACGAGATCATTTACAGGGTGCTGCCGGACCCGGCCGCCCAGAGCGTCGCGCTCGAAACCGGCGAAATACAGCTTGGAGCCGTTCCCCCAGGCGACATAGACCGGCTGGCGCAAGAGCCTTCGCTGGTTCTGGCCCCTGTTCCGCCGCGTTACTCCCTCTATTCCGGTCTCGCCTTCAATCTCGACAAGCCCTTCTTCCGCGATGTGCGCGTGCGCCGGGCGATAGCCCATGCAATCGACACCCGGTTCATCCTGAAAAACATTTATTACGGACATGGCACTGTGGGAACAGGCCCCTTGCCAGTGCAGGTAAAGCCCTTTTATACGGACGATGTCCCCAATTACCCCTTCAATCCTGCCCGCGCCATCGAACTTCTGGATGAGGCTGGTTTCAAGCCGGATGCAAAAGGCACCCGCATCTCCGCCATCTTT
This sequence comes from Hyphomicrobiales bacterium, assembly GCA_015655095.1. Classification (GTDB taxonomy): domain Bacteria; phylum Pseudomonadota; class Alphaproteobacteria; order Parvibaculales; family Parvibaculaceae; genus JAATFR01. The sequence goes on from JAATFR010000341.1 coordinate 8,573, forward strand.
AGCCCGCAAGCGATGGGAGACGCGGCCTACCGGCAGGCGGAATATATCCGGACCGCTCTCGGCCAGGTGGGTATCGCGCTCGATGTGCAATAGGACGATTTCGCCGGATTCATCCGCCGTATATATACCGATCGGGACTTCGACATAACCACTTATGGCGGCTCGGCGGGACCGGATCCGGCCATCGGCACGCAGCGCATCTACTGGTCGAAGAACTTCAAGCCCGGCGTCGCTTTTTCAAACGTCGCGCATTATGTGAACCCGGAAGTCGACAAGCTTCTGGAGGCCGCCCAGATCGAAACCGATCCGGCGCGGCGCTATGAATTCTACAAGCGGTTTCAACAGATCGTGCAGACTGACCTTCCCCTTATCCCGCTGGTCAACGCGGACCCCGGCCTGCTGAGGAACCGCCGGCTGATCGACTACAGCATTGGCGGAGACGGCACCTCCGAGAACTTCGCCTCGGCGCAATTGCTGCCGGAATAAGGCCTCATAATGCCGGACTGCGCTCAAGCACAGCCCGGCATCAAAGCCTTGACCTTGTCAGCTTGAGGAAGGAAAGAAGCGGTTTTCCGGGCGCGGCAGGCCCAGATTTTCCCGCAGGGTCACACCCTCATATTCGCGCCTGAAAATGCCGCGCGCCTGCAACTCCGGCACCACGCGATCCACGAAATCGTCGAGCCCCTGCGGCAGAAACGGAAACATCACATTGAAGCCGTCGCAGGCTTCCGTTTCGAGCCACTCCTCCATCTCGTCGGCAATCGTTTTAGGCGTGCCGACAAAGGCCGAGCCCGCAAAGCCGCCGACGCGCTGGGCAAGCTGGCGCACGGTCAACCCGTCACGGCGCGAGGATTCGATCAGCCGCTCCCGCGCACTCTTGCTGCCATTTGTTTCCGGGATGTCCGGCAGCGGCCCATCGGGATCGAAGCGCGAGGCATCCGTTCCCAGCGAAACGGAAAGCGAGGCGATGGCGCTGTCATAATGGACGAGACTGTCGAGCTTCAGCCGCCTGGCGCGCGCCTCCTCCACCGTATCGCCTATCACCACGAAAGCGCCGGGAAGAACCTTCAGATGATCCGGGTTGCGGCCCAGCGCCTTCATCCGCCCCTTCACATCCGCATAGAAGGAGCGCGCCGCCTCAAGGCTCCCCCCAGCGGCAAAAATCATCTCCGCCGTTTCCGCCGCAAGCTGACGCCCGGCCTCCGACGCGCCAGCCTGCACGATCACCGGCCAGCCCTGCACAGGCCGCGCAATATTGAGCGGGCCTCGCACCTTGAGGAATTCACCCTTGTGGTCGAGCACATGCAGCTTTGCCGGATCGAAATAGATGCCGTTCTCCACATCGCGGATAAACGCATCGTCTGCCCAGCTATCCCAGAGCCCGGTCACCACATCATAGAATTCGCGCGCACGCCGGTAGCGAGTCGCATGTTCGACATGTTCTTCGAGCCCGAAATTGAGCGATTCCGTCGGATTGCCCGACGTGACGATATTCCATCCGGCGCGCCCGGAGCTGATATGATCGAGCGAGGCGAATTTGCGCGCGACATGGTAGGGCTCGTTATAGGTCGTGGACGCGGTCGCGATGAGCCCCAGATGCCTTGTCGTCACCGCGAGCGCGGGCAGCAGCGTCAGCGGATCGAACGAGGTCGTGGTGGCGCTGCGCTTCAGCGCGTCGATCGGCATGTTCAGAACGGCAAGATGATCCGCCATGAAAAAGGCGTCGAACTTGCCGCGCTCCAGCGTCTGGGCAAAATGCTGAATATGGGCGAAGTTGAAATTGGCGTCCGGATAAGCGCCAGGATAGCGCCACGCGGCCGTATGAATGCTGATGGGCCGCATGAAGGCGCCAAGTCGCAACTGTCTTGAACCGCTCATAAATCACCTGTTTTTCAAAGAATGCGCCAGGCTATCCCGCCCCCGGTTGAGCCTCGTCGAAAGACGAGAAACTGCTTTTCAGCAATCGAGCATAAAGCCCGTTTTGCGCAAGAAGTCCGTTATGTGGACCCTGCTCGACGATTTTTCCATCCTGCAACACGATAATTCTGTCCGCGTCCCGAACTGTCGCCAACCGGTGGGCGATAACAATGCTCGTGCGCCCCTCCAACAAAACATTCAGGGCATTCTGTATGTCGAGTTCTGTGAAGCTGTCGATATTGGCGGTGGCCTCATCGAGGATAAGGATTTTCGGGTCGGCCACCAGCGCGCGCGCGAAGCTCAGCAACTGCCGCTGGCCGATGGACAGATTCTGGCCCCTCTGGCCGAGCTGCGTGTCATAACCGTCCGGCAATTTTCTGATGAATTTATCGGCGCTGACGGCAACCGCCGCGGCGATCACCTGTTCCCTCGTCGCGGATAACGTGTTGAAGCGGATATTTTCAAGCACCGTGCCGGTGAACAGGAATGGCTCCTGCAACACCATCGCGACCGTGTGTCCGAGCGAGTCGAGCGTGACATCGCGCACATCATAGCCACCGATCAGGATTTCGCCCTGCCAGACATCATAAAAACGATGCAGCAGCGCCGTCACGCTGGTCTTGCCCGATCCTGTCGGCCCGATGATCGCCACCTTCTCGTAAGGCGCGATGGCAAAGCTCAGATCATGCAGAATGGCGCGGCCCGCCTTGTACCCGAACGTCACGTTGCGAAATTCTACAGAGGGGACCACATCAACAAGATCGACAGCGTCCGGCTTGTCATGGATTGCGACGGGCACGTCGAGCACCTCGAAAATCCGGTATCCCGCCGCCATTGCGCGCTGCATCACGGTATATTGCTGCGACAGGGTGCGGATTGGATCGAAAAAGCGTTGCGCATAGAAGATGAAGGCAATCATCACCCCGACATCGAGACGGCCGTTGAGTACCGCCGAGCCACCGGCAATCGCAATCACCGCCAGCGCCACGCCGCTCAATATATCGACGGTCGGCACCATGATCTGTGAGGCCCAGGCGGAATTGACCTGCGCCTCCAGATTCTCGCGCGCCCTTTGCTCGAAATAGGCAAAATTGACTTCCTCGCGGCGGAATTCCTGTACCGTCCTTACACCGCTGATATTTTCCGCCAGCACGCCATTGACGATGGAAGAGGCGTCGCGCGCGCGCCGGAACGTCGACTTGACTCGCGGCAGCCAGATGGCGCGCACGATAATGAGGACAGGCAGCACCGACAAGGTCAGCAGCCCGAGCCACCAGTTCATCACCAGCAGCACCACGATGATGCCGACAAGCAGAACGAAATCACCGATCGCGGAAACGGACGTTTCCAGAAATTCCTGCAATGCGTTGACGTCGCCCTGCAGGCGAGACATTACCCGGCCGACATGCGTCTGGTCGAGAAAACCCATCGACACATCCTGCAGATGCGAGAACATCGCCCGGCGCAGATCGAAGATGACCTGCTGGGCCAGGCGCGCCGCCGTCCATTCCTGCAAAAAGCTTCCAAGCGCGTTGGCAATAATCAGAAAGACGAACCCGGCAATCACCCAGTCGAAAGGAAAGACGCGCCCGCTATCGACGGCATCGTTCACGGCATGGCTGATGACGATGGGAATGCTGATCTGACTTGCAACGAAGAGCAGCACGGCCGCAAGCGAGCCCCACACCGACAGCTTGTAAGGGCGGACAAAACCGAAAAAGCGGCGGAAGATTCGCGGATCGAAGGAGAGAAAAATATCCTCCTCATGGTCCTGCCCCAGGCTGCGTCGGCTGCGCCCCGCCAGGGTTCCGGCGGGTGCTGAAGTCATGCTGTCGCTGCTCACAGGCTCGCCTCCAGGGTAAGCGCTCTGTTTTCCGGCGTGGGGAAAACCTTGTCGGCGCTGGATTGCAGAGAAAAAAGCTCCGCATAGCGGCCGCCCAGCGCGACAAGCTCAGCATGCCTGCCGCGCTCGACGATCCGGCCTTGCTCAAGAAACAGAATTTCATCGGCATTCATCACCGAACTGAGCCGGTGCGCGATGATGATGGTCGTCCGCCGCCCGGCCGCCTTGCGGATGCCGGACCTCACTCTCTGTTCCGTCGCCACGTCGATGGCCGAGGTCGCATCGTCGAAAATGAGGATGGACGGCGCGGGCACAAGGCCGCGCGCAATCGACAGGCGTTGGCGCTGCCCGCCGGAAAGGCTGACGCCGCGCTCGCCGATCCTTGTGTCATAAGCGTCCGGCAACAGCTTCAGATAATCGTGAAGCTGCGACGTCGCGGTCGCCTCGAAAAGCTTTTCATCCTCGGCGTCCGGGTCCCCATAGGCGACATTCGAGGCCACGCTGTCATCGAACAGGAACACGTCCTGCTGCACGATGCCGACCGCCTTCCGCAAGGAATGCAGGGTCACGTCCCGGACGTCCTGACCGTCGATCGTGATGCCGCCACCCGTCACATCGTAGAAACGCGGGATCAGATGGATCAGCGTCGATTTTCCCGCCCCCGGCGCGCCTACGATGCCGAGCGTCCGTCCCGCGCCGACCTCAAAGGAAATATCCGACAGGATCAGTTTGGGGCCGCTGGCGGTGGCATAGGAGAAGCTCACATTCTGGAACCGGAGGTGCCCCCCGGTGATGACGAGTTCCCTTGCATCCGCCCGATCCTTGATCCGCGGCTCCCGGTCCAGAATATCGAACAACCGCACGCCTGATGATGTCGCGCGCGCGCTCGAATTGACGATCATGGTGATCTGGCGCACCGGCTGCTGAAGAATTGTCATGAAGGCCAGAATTTCCGTCAGATGACCAATGGTCATCTGGCCGCTCTGCACCCTGTGCCCACCAACCCAGAGCACAATGGCCATGGAAGTGTAAAAAGCCAGCGTCATCACGCTCATGGAGCCCGTGCGGCCGAATATGCGCCGGTTCGACAGGCGCAGCGCCAGATCTGCCGCCTTGTCGAATTTCATCATTTCAAAGGACTTGGCGGCGAAGGCGCGCACCACCCGCATGCCTTGCAGGCTTTCCTCCATGTAGCGGGTGAGCACGGACATACATTCCTGCAATTTAGTCCAGCTCAATCGCAGATAGATCGCCGTCCGGAATGCCTGCCACGCCACGAAGGGAACGAAGCTCAGGGCCAGCACGGCCATGAGCGGGTCCGTGGAAAACAGCATCCAGCAGCCCATCAAAAGCAGCATCGCCAGCATAACGAAACGCTGCATCCCCATTTCGATGAAAACGCGGACGCCCTCGAGATCCAGCATGCCGCGCGTGATCAGATCGCCGGAATGGGTATTGTCGTGGAATTCAAAATCGAGGCGTTGCAGCTTTTCAAAAAACGCCAGCCGTAAATCATAGCCGACACGCTGCGCCACATATTCAGCCTGATAGCCGGACAGCATCTGGAGCAGACCACGCAAGGCGGATGCCCCTGCCAGCAGCAGGCCCGTCCAGAGCAGACCCTGATGCACCTGAAAGGCTTGCGGGATCACTTCGCCCGCCAGGAAATGAGCCTGATCCACAGCGCGCCCGAGAAGACGCGGGATAACAAGGTTGAAGATCGTCGCGCCCAGCCCCGCGCCGATGGCCAGAACCATGTGCCATGGATATTTCATGGCAAGACCGATCACCCGCTTCAGCATCGCGGGCATAGCGGTGAAATCAACAGGTACAGGCTGGGCTAATTTTACATCGGTCATGGCAACTGGAAGAATCCCGAAAGAATTTTGGCACCCGCCGGCCAGATCGCTGCGCGGATGAGAAGAGCAGCCTATCATCCCCGGCAAATACGGGGATAACTACCTTTCCATAAGCATTGCCGGCCTCAATCATGCGCAACCGGTCCCTGCTGGCCCTCAGGCCCAATGCGCGCCTTGCGGACAAGACTAAGCTCCACGATCGTGTCGCGCAGAAATATCCCCGGTTTCGCAGGCTCAATAACCATGCCGTCATGCACCGGCACCGTGCAAGCCGTCGTCACCACGCCGTCGATGCGCATGGCGCAGGTATCGCAAAGCCCCCGCCTGCACGAGAGAGAATAGGCAAGCCCCGGATCAACGGCCCTCTGGAGATATTGCAAGGCGGTGCTGACGCTCGCGCCGCTCCAGCTTTCGGCACTGATACCCGCAACCGAAGGCTCCGGCAACTCGAAGGTGGTGAGCCTAGCCGCATCCTCGTCCCGCCTCAGGCGGATATGGATAGTGACAGCCCCGCTCATGCCGCAGGCGCCAGCAGTGAAAACTTGACCGGCTCGGCCTTGTAGACGAGCTCATCGCCCTGACGCGATGTGATGCTGTGGGTCAGCCTCTCCGGCCTGCTCCCCGTCGTATCATGCCTTTGATGCGCGCCCAGAGAGGACGTGCGGTTAAGCGCGCCCAGAAGAGCCGCCTCGATGACAGGCACCGAGGCCTGGCATTCGAGCGCATCGCTCCAGTCGCGGTTATAACCCGGATCGCTTGTGCGGTTGGCGAGCTCGGGAAGCGCATTGCGGGCAATATCGCGCAATTCCTCAAGGGCCTTGCCAAGCATCACTCCGTTGCGCACCGGCGCCAGCGCGGTTTCGGCGAGTCCCGTCAGCCGCTGCTTGACTTCCAGAGGCACAATTCCCCGGTCGCGGCGCGCAGGCGCCTCGATTGTCTCTTTCAGCTCCGCCCAGTTCTGTCCCGTTACGGGGGGCGTGTTCGACTTTGCCGCCCGCGCGGCGGCAAGGCCGGCCTGACGTCCCTGCACAAGCATTTGTGAACCCGCATTGCCGGACAGGCGGTTGCCGCCATGGAGCGCGCCGGTCGCCTCGCCGCAGGCATAGAGACCGGGAACGCCGGTCGCGCCATCCACATCAATGCGGATACCGCCCAATGAGAAATGCGCGGCGGGCGCGACTTCGATCGCATAGCCTGCCCTGATCCTGTCGATCAGCGGGTTCATGTCGAAGCCCTGCCAGCGCCAGTCCATCGAATAGCTTTTGGACCAGCGGGGGAAATTGTCGATGACGTCGCGTGGCAGATGAGCCCAGGAAAGATAGACCCCGCCGCTGGGGCTGCCGCGCCCTTCCAGCACCTCGGTCGCGCTCGCCGCGGCGACGACATCGCGCGTCGCAAGCTCCATGCGCTCGGGGTCCCAGCGCGCGAGGAAACGCTCGCCATATTTATTGAGAAGCCAGGCCCGGACACCGGCCTGCGGCCCGATTGTCCAGGGGAATTGCAGACCACGCCATATTTCCGGCGCGACAAGGCAGCAGGGCAGAAACTGCAGCATTTCCATGTCGATGAGCTCCGCCCCCGCCGCCAGAGCCATCGCATGGCCGTCACCGGTCAGCTCCTCGGGCGCGGTCCGCAACCGCCAGTTCGACGTCGTGCCGCCCGTCGCCAGAATGACCGTGCGGCCGTGAATGGCCTCCACCTCGCCGGTGCGCCTGTCGAGACCGGCGACGCCGACGACGGCGCCATCATGCGTGAGAAGCCCGGCCGACTGAAAATCCTCACGGAAGCGGACCCCGGCCTTCACCGCGATCGAGGTCACGGCGCGCTGCATGTCAGGGCCCGTGATATGGATGCCCCGGCCGCTGCTATGACCCGGCGCCTTTTTGGTGACACCGATCCTGACGCCCTTGTCGCGGAGGTAGCTCACCTCCTCGCCGACCCCCACGACCATGGATTCAACGAGACGCTGGTCGTTGAGGAAATGACCAGAACGGATTGTATCGTGAATAAAGTTTTCCTCCGTATCGCCGCCATCAACATCATAGCCAAGCTTGACCAACGTTTCGCCCGCGACGGATATGCCCCCGCCCGAGGTAATGGTGGCGCCGCTGCGCCCGACGAAACTCTTGTTGATGACGAGAACGCTCGCCCCTTCAGCTCTGGCGTGTCTTGCCGCTGTAAGCCCGGCGCCGCCCGCGCCGATCACAATAACGTCCCAGTGATCCATCAAAGAGCCCCAACCAACAAAACAGCCCAGCCCCTGACGAGTGCCCCGGAACATTGACGGCCTGTTAACATTTATATAGTAATCCTATAGGGTTTCAATAGAAACGAGATTGCCGTGCCACTTTTCTCATCTGTCCGGATCGGTAGCCTCGCGCTGCCTAACCGCATCGTGATGGCGCCGCTGACGCGCCGCCGGGCCAGTGCCGGCAAAATCCCCAACGAGCTCAATGCTCTTCATTATGCCCAGCGCGCCAGTGCCGGACTCATCATCACGGAATCAGTGGAAGTGGACCCCCGCTCTGGCGGGAACGCGCCGACAAGGCCTGGCATTTTCAACGAGAGTCAGGCTGAGGGCTGGCGCAAGGTGACGGAGGCGATCCATGCCCATGGCGGGCGAGTCTATATCCAGCTTTCGCATCTCGGGCGCGCCTCTCACCCGCTGATGCTGGTAGACGATCAGGAACCGGTTGGCCCCTCCCCGATCGCCGCAGAGGGCATGGCCTTTACCCCTCAGGGGCCCAAGCCTTTTCCCGTGCCGCATGCGCTGGAGGAGAAGGAGATTCCAGCCATTGTCGCCCAGTTCGCCCATGCGGCCCGTCTCGCGAAGGCGGCAAATTTCGACGGCGTCGAGATTCATGGCGCGAACGGCTATCTCATCGACGAGTTCCTTCGCGATGGATCGAACAGGCGGACCGACAACTACGGAGGCTCCCTCGAAAACCGCGCGCGCTTCCTGCTTGAGGTCACCGAAGCTGTCATCGCCATATGGGGGAGCGACCGCGTCGGCGTGAGACTTTCGCCCCTCAACACATTCAACGGCATGAGCGACAGCAATCCACGCGAAATCTTTGCTTATGCGGCGCAAGCATTGAACCGGATGAATCTCGCCTATCTCCATCTCGTTGAGCCCGCGCCCGCGGAGGCAGAGAAGACAGCCCCGGAGATTACCGGTCTGATCCGTGAAGCATTCAAAGGTCCGCTTATTCTGGCAGGCGGCTATACCAAGGAGCGGGCGGAACAGGCCGTGGCAAGCGGCATCGCCGATCTCATCGCCTTCGGCGAAGCCTATATCGCCAATCCGGACCTGCCGGAACGGTTCCGCACCGGCGCTGCACTGAATGCGCCCGACAGAAGCACGTTCTATGGCGGTGACTCGAAAGGCTATACGGACTACCCTGCCCTTGAAGCGGCAATGTCCGAAACGGCTTGACCTCATAAAAGAAAGAACAAGGCGATGAAATGGACCAGACTGACCACGCCGCTTTTTGTGGCGGCGCTTTGCCTCAATCTCCCGGTCATCGGGTCCGCTCATGCCGCCGACGCGGCGCTGCAACAGGCGATCGCCGACGCAAGCCGCACACCAAAATTCGTGGCGCGCGACGCGGTCCGGCATCCGCTGGAAGAACTGACCTTCTTTGGCATCAAGCCTGACCAGACGGTAGTCGAGATTTCACCGGGCGGCGGCTACTGGACCGAAATTCTGGCGCCTTATCTGCGCGATCACGGCAAGCTTTACACCGCAATCGACACGCCGGGTGAAAGCGCGGAAGGCGACACGCTGAACACCCGCTTCACCCAAAAACTGAAATCCGATCCCGAACGTTACGGCAAGGTCATTGTCACCAGTTTCGGTACACAGGGCGGTGAAGTCGCCCCCGCAGGATCCGCCGATCTCGTGGTCACATTCCGCAATCTGCATAACTGGATGAATGCCGGTTACGCCGACAAGGCTTTCGCCTCCTTCTACAACGCCCTCAAGCCCGGCGGCATCCTCGGCATCGAGGAACATCGCGCCCGCCCGGACAAGCCGCAGGACCCGAAGGCCGCCAGCGGCTATGTCCGCGAGGATTACACCATCGCGCTTGCCAAACAGGCGGGGTTCGTTCTCGTCGGCTCCTCCGAGATCAACGCCAATCCGAAAGATACGACCGACTGGCCCAAGGGCGTGTGGACATTGCCGCCGGCTCTCGCGCTGGGCGATACCGACCGCGCCAAATATGAAGCGATCGGCGAAGCGGACAATTTCGTTCTCAAATTCCGCAAGCCCTAAACCAGCTTTTCCCGGAAACACCAGCGCGACGCCAGCAACGCATAGAGAACGGCTGCGCTGAAGAACATGCCGCGCAGGCCGATGAGGTCGCTGAGCCCTCCCCCAAGCAGACCACCGATGAAGCCGCCACCCATCGATGAAAAAAGCTGCAGCGATGACACCCGGCTCTTTGGCGCATCGGTGCTGCTGAGCCGTATAATATTGATGAGATTGGTGGTCCCGAGCCCGCAACCCAGCAGCAGCGTGGCAGCCACCAGGGTGACATAGCTTGAGGCGACGCCCAGCATGATAAAACCGCTGACGATCAGGATGAGGCTCGCGCGGTAGAACCAGACGAGAGGGCGTTTTTTCACGATAAACCCACCCAACGCCATGGTCCCGACAGCGACAAATCCCTCGAACATGCGGATGGAAATGGCCTCCGATTCGGAAAGCCCCACGGTCTTGATGGCGGTGACGATGATGAAGGCCGAAAAGAAGGCGAAGATCATGCCGGTGGAAACCTCGATAACGCAGATCGCGGCAACCAGCTGATTGCGCAGCAGCGCACCGGTTTCCGCAAAGCTTTTCGCCAGTGAGGTCACGTTCGCGCTGTCCGTGCCATGCTTTGAAAGAATGAAGGTTCCCCCGATGCCCATGCAGGCAAAAAGCGCGCTCACGGTGAAATAGCCTGCAGGCGCGCCGAATTTATGCAGCATGAAGGCAGCGAGCGATGGCCCTATCAGCAGCATGCCGATGGTGCCAGCCGCCGCGTACCATCCCGCTTTCGACTGGCCGATGAGATATAGACGTTCAAGGAAAGAGCCGCTGACCGAGACGATGCGAAAGGGCATGCAGGCGCCGCCAATGCCAAGCCCACAGGCGAGCACGATCCATGAATGGCTCCAGGGCACGACGCAATAGACGAGCGTGATGATCAGGCTGGCGATAACATAGATCAGCCTTGGTCCAAACCTCGCCACAAGCACACCGGCGGGCAACGTCATCACTGCCAGACCGAGGCTTTCAAGACTGCTCATGAAGCCCATCTGCGCCGTCGTCGCGCCGAGATGGATGGCGAAAATCGGGGATAATGCCCGCAGCATGCCGGCCGTCGTGCCCGCGCTTGCCGAGAGGACAAGATAGGGGAAAATTTCGAGATAATGTCTCGAAGGAGCGCTCGCCGCTGGTGCCGTCATGAAATTTCCACGAATAAACCGCGCCAGCCTGCCTGCCGCAAGCTGGCGCGGAAAAGCGCCAATGGATGGGGTGGACTTATGGAGCTGCGGAGACGGCGGCCCGAGGGCGACCGGCCTCCGCAGCAAACCATCCTTATGCGGCGATGCGGGGCACCCGGCCGTGGAAGGGATGGCTCGGATCGTTGAAGCCAGGCGTGGAGGGATGCCCGGGCACGACCAGCGCATCGACGAAAGCCTCATCTTCCGCGCTAATCTTGTAATCGAGCGCGGGGATATAATCGTCCCAGTGCGCTTCCGTACGGGGTCCCGCAATCGTGGACGTGACAAAACGATTGTGCAGCACCCAGGCAA
>JAATFR010000095.1 GCA_015655095.1 Hyphomicrobiales bacterium
CGAAAGCGACAGGGTTTCGGAGATCGCCAGTCCCATCCAGCACGAGATCAGCCCCCGCAGTGCCGGAATCTGCTTGGCCTGGTAGGGCATCCAGAGCGAGCCTTTGCCCTCCTTGATCCAGCGACGGATCGAGAACGGTGCCCCCTGCAGGTGCGCGAGCTGGCGCATGTTCCCCAGGGCCGGCGCCAGGGTGCCCATGATGCTCCCCAGCATTTTTTCGTTGCCGCTCTCGAAATATCGATGCGCCGCCGTGCCCTCGCAGAGCTGCGCCAGCTTCTCCGTGTCCGCCGTCGCCATGGCCCGGAAGAACGCATCCGACGAGCCGAGCCGGTTGTGGTGCCAGGTCTCCAGGCAGGTCGCGAAGACCTCGCGGGCGTACATCACCCATTCGCTGCCCCGGTCTTCTCGGGGAAAGGGCACCACCGCCTCCGCCAATAGGCGGTAATCGGTGTGGTCCTCGATCTCCGCCAGCATGTCCCACTTGGCGCTGCGAGCGTCGGCCGGATTTAGGATCACGTCGCCGTCCTGAAAAAATAGACTCATGGTGCCTCCGTCCGGATCGGCGACAACATGCCGGTCACCGCGCGACAGCGCGGTGACCATCGTGCTCCGGAGCGCCACGGTCTTGCCGCTGCCGGTCGTGCCGATCACAGCCGCATGCTCATTCTCGGCCGCCGGATCGAGTACCACGCCCGCCAGGACAGTACGGCCAGCCTTAATCGCCTTGCCGATCGCACCCTGGCCGTTGCCGCGAGAGACCTTGATCTGCGTCCCTCTGACCGGCGCGGCTTCCTTCAGAGGGGCCAGAAAGAGCGGCAGGAGGCCGCCGACGAGGAAGGCCAGCCCCGGCATGACGAAAGCCTGCACCAGGGCGTTGGGCAGGGGCGTCCAGCGCATGAGCGCGTAGCCGACCGCGGCCCCGATCACCGATCCGATCAGCGCGTGGGCCAAGCTGAGCCAATGCCGGTGCAGCGCTCCGATAATCACGCCGTACAGCAATATCCCCGGCAGCACGGCCACCGTGAAGGCAGCGGGATATCCGACAGCAATCATCGGCGGCCAGCGCCAAGCCAGATAGGCCGCGAAGTTGTCCCGGTATCCCCAGGCTTCGCGGGTGAGATCCCACATATTCATCCGGGCTTGTGGTGGGAGGATATCCCTTGCCGCAAAATGCCAGGCAAAACCGATCACGGTTAAGCCCAGCACCAGGCTTGCCAGGAAAACGGCCCCCTGATCGTTGCTGTTCCTCGTGCTCATAAGCCGTGTCTCCTCTGGAACGGGATGAGGGGCTTCAGAGCCCTTGCACAGAGGCTATTTGGGCTGCATCCTTAGAGTCAAGAACGTCTAGACGCTTTTTGGAGTGTGCCAATGGAAATCCGAGACCAGATGACTGCCACGGTCCGCCTCACAAAACAGGCCGCTAATCGGCTGAACACCTTCCTCGGCAGTCTCAAGACTCAGCCCAAAAACATGAACGATGCGCTGAATCTGGCGCTGTCCGATCTGCCCATTGCCAGCTTCATCGATGAGATCACCGCCCTCCAGCAGGACGAGCGGAAGTCCCTGATCGAGATCAGCACGCGCTACCGCTCCACCGGCCTGCTCAAGCGCTCGGACTATTATTTCATGATCCTGATGGCCAAGCGGGCGGCGTGGATTTCAAAGAAGGAGCGCATCCGCCATCAGTCCATCCAGGCGGTCCTGGAGATGACCTTGGACCTATGGGACCTCTGCAAAAGCCGTGACAACAGCGGCCACCATGAGCGCTACATGCTGGGCAATCTCAGCGGAAATGGGTCGGACGCCACTAGCCAGGCGCTGGAGACGCATATCCCGGCTTACATCGAGCAATCGAAGAACCACCCCTACCCGGCCACCCTGGAATTCGCGCTTCGGAACCCGGAGGTGATGCTCCGCGACGATCTGGTTCAGGTCGATGATGCCGTCATCCATGAACGGCTCCATAAATATTTCGGTGTTCTCCATGGCATGGCCGTTCGTTGCCTGTTTCTGGAGACGAGACAACCCCTCATCCCCTCTGAGGATCGAGGGTTTTTCCAGCCAAATTTCTCAGGGAACTTCGGGCCTGAAGGAAAGCTTCACTTCGTCCATGGGCAGGACAAGAATTTCAGCTTTGTGTTCGCCTTCAAGCATATCAACCTTGCTGCAAACAACATTGTAGAATCAGAAGAATTCATTGACGCATTCACACCACTCGACAAACCAGAACTCAGTTACCGCGGCGAGAACTTCTCCCTCATACACGCCGACGAACAGAGTTATTTCAAAGGTGGCTTTGTCTTCCAAACCCGTATGCTGCAAACCTCAATTACCCGGGAGGAGTATGACGAAGCTTCTCTCGCCATTGCCG
>JAATFR010000143.1 GCA_015655095.1 Hyphomicrobiales bacterium
GGTTCAAGATAGAGCAGGGCGGCGATGCCGCGCGCATCCGGCAGTTCAGCTCCAACTATGCTCTTTATGGCGACATGTCGCGCCGCATTCTGGATGTGCTCCAGCGCTGGTCGTGGAAGGTCGAGCCCTACAGCATCGACGAGATGTTTCTCGATCTGTCCGGCTATAAGGGCGATCTGGTGGCGCGCGGCCATGCGATACGGCGCGATGTGCTGCGGGAAACCAAAATTCCCACCTGCGTCGGCATCGGCCCCAGCAAGACTATCGCGAAGCTCGCGAACCATCTGGCAAAGCAGCGGACGGAATATGCGGGCGTCTGCGATCTGACGGACCCGCAGGCGCGGGCGGCGATTTACCCCTCTCTTCCTGTCGGCGAGATCTGGGGCGTGGCCGGGGCAACCGGCAGAAGGCTTGCCCGTATGGGCATTCATACCGTGGATCAGCTTGCGGCGCTGGATATGCGGCAGGCGCGCGATGCGTTTACCGTGATCGGCCAGCGCCTTGTCATGGAACTGCGCGGCACCTCGTGCCTGCCGCTGAACATGATCGCGCCACAGCGCAAGGGCATGGCGGTGACGCGCAGCTTTTCGCACGCGGTGACGGACTGGCGCGAGATGAGCGAGGCGGTCGCCACCCATGCGACCCATGCGACGGAGAAGCTGCGACGACATGGCCTTGTCGCGGGCGGGATGACCGTCTTCATGCGCACCAACCGGCACAATGGCGATCCCGGCTATCGCGGGCAGGTGAGCTATGAAATCGAGCCGACGCAGGATTGCCTCACCCTGATCGGTGAGGCGTTGCGTGGCGCTCGCTCGCTCTGGAAGCCCTCATACCGATATTTCAAGGCCGGGGTGATGCTGCATGATCTCTCGCCGGTTGGCCATATGCCGTCCTCGATGTTTCCGACGCGCGATCCCCGGGCGTCGGCACGGATCATGACGGCGCTCGACGCCGTCAACGCGCGGTTCGGGCGCGATACGCTGCGGCCCGCCGCGACCGGCATCGCAAGGGAATGGGCGACAAAGGCCGAATATCGTTCACCGCGCTACACCACGCGCATCGGCGAAATCATGAAGGCGTTCGCGATCTGAAAAGCGCGTGCAATCGGGTCAGGAGACGTCCTTGTCGATGTCGGACTCGACATGCGTGACCTCGGGAATCTCGCGCAGTTTCAGCACGATCCCGGCCAGAATCTCGGGTGATATGCGGCTGAACGTAATGTTGATGTTGTCGATATTTTCGGTTCCGCTGGGCTGGACGACGAACTGCTTGAGCCGCGATATGTAGGCGCCCGCGGCCTGACGCAGAATATCGACCGAGACAATGCCCCGTTCCGCTGTCACCCGGATCTGGTGCGTCTGCGAGCGGGTCCGGAAGCGCTCCTCCAGCGGTTTTATGCCGGCGAGAATAACCAGAATGATAATGGTTGCGGCAAAGGCTGCGACATAAAGCCCGCCGCCGACCGCAAGCCCGATGGTGGCAACGCCCCACAGGCTTGCGGCTGTCGTCAGTCCACGAATGATCTCGCCGCGCATCAATATCGTGCCCGCACCCAGAAAGCCGATGCCGGAAATCACCTGTGCCGCTATACGCGAGGGATCAAGAACGACGTGATCCGTGCCGAGGATATCGGAGAAGCCGAAGGCGGAAACAACCATGGCAAGGCACGACCCGACCGCCACAAGCATATGTGTCCGCAAGCCTGCCGCCCACAAAAGCCGCTACCGCTCGAAGCCGATGAGGCTGCCGAACAGGGCCGCGAGAAGGAGGCGCAGGATCGTTTCTTCATACGTCAGCATGGCTATCCCTGGGAACGCTACGGGGTGAGTGAGCTGCGAACTGTAGCAGATAAGGTCGCAAATGTTTCACGTCGGCCTGCTGCGCTCCATGGCTCTCATGCTCATTAGTGCCCGGAATGGATGGAATTAGATGCAAAGGCGGTCTTGATGCCGGGAAACCTGTCCAGGGCGCTTTTCCTGGCACCAGCCGCGTGAATACCGGCACAGCGAGGTGGGTCAACAAAATGGACAGGCTGTAGATCCGGTTCGGCTGGGACAAGAGCCTGGCGATCACCAGTCTGTTGGCGGCATGGCTGCTGGTGTCATGTTGGACTGGTGGAGTGGATGAGCAAAAGGGTTGAGGATGAGGCTGCGATAATAGATGTATAATTGATCAATATAAGGATCGTGTTGGGTATCAAGAGTTATTGGGAACTCCGCTGCGTTAAAATTTTGAAAAAGGAGGGGACATGAATAAGACAACTGCCGAAAGATTAGCACCAGATGTGTTAGAGTTTTTTTATAAATTTTCTCGTTTTGAGTTTGCAATGAAAGAAAAAGGTTATTTTAGGCCAGAAAAACCATCATCGTTTGTCGCTATCAAGCCGTCCTGGAAAAAATTCAAGTCTGAATTTGAAGAAAAATATGAAATCTCATGTGCGGGGACAGAACTCATAAATCTTTCTCCTAATATTCAAGTTGTCGGTCCGGATAGTTCAGTAAAATGGCAATCAGTTACATTTGAAGTGAACCCTTCTGACCTTTCTATGGTAATCGATCTATTGTGTGTCGTAAGAAATAACATGTTCCATGGTGGCAAACACGGTCATGTTTCTTGGAATGATGAAGATCGTATCAGGGAACTTCTCAAGGTCGGAATCCTCGTCCTTGATGAACTGGCGGATTTCGGTGGGTTCAGAGATTTATATATGGGCGAATATTAGGCCTGTAACCGGCCCGCCTCATTTTCCTCTGGAGTGGGGTGTTTTTGTCGTTTCTGTGTACGCACCGCAAAACAGCGGGCTCTCTTTACTGTGCGCGTCACATAACACATTAATATCATTAATAAATAAAATGGTGGGCTGTACTGGACTCGAACCAGTGACCCCTGCGATGTGAACACAGTGCTCTACCAACTGAGCTAACAGCCCGACCTTGGCCCCGTCTATAAGGGGGCGGCCCGGAGGCGTCAAGCGGACTTGGCAGGAGAGGCTACGGCGACTGCGCGCTCGGCATGTCGTCGGCGCGCCACCCGCGCGCATTGCGCAGGTCTGGCTGATCGCGGCAAGCGTGTTCTCGAACGAGCGGGGCATCTGCGAAGATGCCGGGATCGAACTCAGTGGTGGTGGGAAGACGCTCAGGATCGGATGAGGATCGCATTCACCGCTTCAGGCAACTGGTCGTAGTGGTCGATGAATTTAGTCGCCGCAATGTCGGCGAGGGGGCGGCCGGGATAACCGAAACTGACGCAGATCGAGGGTATGCCGGCGGCGGCTGCCGCATCCACGTCGGTTTCGCTGTCGCCTATCATGATGGCCCGTGTGAGCGTGCCATCCAGCCGCCGCACCGCTTCTAGCAGGGGCTCGGCGTCAGGCTTTTTGACAGGGAGCGTGTCGCCTGCGATCACCACCGGGAAATAGGGCGCAAGCCCCAACTCGTCGAGGGCGCGAAGCGTGAGACGTTCGATCTTGTTGGTGCAGACGGCCAGTTTCACGCCTTCCTCCCTGAGCTGGTCGAGCTGGTCGGCAAGGCCGGGCCAGAGCACGGAATGGTCCGCGATATGCGCTTCGTAATGGGCAAGGAAATGATCGTAGAGATGCTGCATTTCATGCGCCGGCACAGGGCCGCCGGTTAACTTCAGCCCGCGTTCCAGCAGCACCAGCGCGCCGCCGCCGATGAGCCCGCGCACGTCGCTTTCGGGAACGCTCGCCCGGCCCGCCGCCGCCAGCACCACGTTGAGCGTGGCGCAGAGATCGGGGGCCGTGTCCGCCAGCGTGCCGTCGAGATCGAAGATGAGGGAAAGCGAGGAATCGAGAGGGCTGGCCGTCATATTAATGTCATCTTGAGAAAACATCCTGGAAGGGATGTGAATAAGGGCTGGCGTTGCGCGCCATTTATGGCAGGATTCTCCCATGATTGTCTCGACCGCATATCGCTATCGCATGGCGTTGCCCGGCCCCGACGAGGCCGTGATCGCGCCGCTCAAGATCATCTGCTGGCGCGAAAGCTACCCAGGCCTTCTGCCCCGGGAGATGCTCGATGGTCTTTCCCTTGATCGTGAAATCCGGCAATGGCGCGCGTCGCTGTCGCAGGGTATTGCCTGGATCGCCGAAACGGAGGGCCTGCCGGTTGGTTTCGCTCATACGCGTGGTGGCGAGGTCACCACGCTCTATGTGCTGCGCGATCATCAGGGCGCGGGCATCGGCCGGCGTCTGATAACGCATATGTTCGACGAGATTTCCTGCCTCGGGCACCGGCGCGCCCATTTGTGGGTACTGGAAAAGAATGAGCTGGCGCGCGAATTTTATGTGCATCTGGGGGGTGCGCTCGTCGCCCGCCGTCCCTGCGGCTTCCGCGCTTATCCCGAGATCATGGAGCTCTGCTACGAGTTCGATGTAGAGAGCTAGGTTCCGGCCTCAGGCGACCTTTATCTCAAGCGGCTTTGACCTCAGACAGTTTTCCATGTCCGCACGGGACCGACATCGACATGTACGAAGTCGGAAGCCGGGTAATAGCCGACGCCCCCGCGCTGCAGGCCGAGCGCAAGTCTCTGAATCGAAGAGGTTCTGCGCCCCGCGACCCGGATGTCGATCGCCATGCCGCGCATGTGATAGCTGTGGGTGGCGACGCCCGATCCCTTTTCCCGCAACATGGCGTTGCTTTTGGGCGAGCGATAGCCGGAAATAACCTGAAAGGGCTCGCTGGTATCGAGGCGGCGGTGCATCGCTGTCAGCAGGTCGAGCAGTTTTGTGTCGATCATATGCTCGTCGCCGGTGCGGAAGTCGCGCAGCACCTTGCGGATTTCGACAAGGGAATCGGGCACATATTGCCCGTTTTCCCAATAGGCGCCCTTGAAGCTTTCCCCGGTATGCAGATTGTGAAAACTCAGCGCGCGCGGGGCCGGGGTCAGAGCAAAGGCGGGATTTGTGGATGCAAGAGCGGCGGCGCCCGCTCCCAAAGCAAGAAGACTGCGGCGCGTCAGATCAGTCAAACCCTCACCTCCTCTGGATGGTCAGTCCATATTTCCCCGGCATGCAGGCAGGAAATATCCTGCGAAAAGGCAACCGCCCGACAAAAATAAAGTCATTTCCTGGATAACTGTCAAAGAATTAACTGATTTCCTTAGCAAGCGCGACAAACTTCTGTGCCAAGGCTGGCAGATTTCTGGCTTGCATTTCCGCTTCCATAGAGAGCCACCCCGAGGCGCTGGTCGCGGCCATAGATGTCGTCGCGAAATTCCATGGTGCCGTCCTCGTCCATGAAAGCTGTCCAGTAGGCCAGAAATACCGGCATGGGCTCTATGAGCTGGACATGGCGGGTGTTGCGGCTGTCGACCAGCGCATCAAGGCTGGCCTTGCTCCAGGCGGGGTCCGGGGCAAGCAGCTTGGCTGCAAGATTGATGGGGTCGCCCAGCCTCACGCAGCCATGGCTGCGCGCCCGGTCGGCGGCGCCAAACGCTCCCCGGGAGGGTGTGTCATGCAGATAGACCTGAAACTGGTTCGGGAAATCGAACTTGATCAGCCCCAGCGAGCTTTTGGGCCCTGCCCGCTGCACCAGCCGGCCGTTCGTCCAGTACATGTCGTTCTTGGCAAGATAGGAGGGGTCGGCGGCGATCTTGGGCAGCATTTCGCGCTGGGTGATCGAAGCGGGCACGTTCCAGGGCGGATTGATGACGAGGCTGGAAATCTGGCTGATGAGCATGGGAGTCGGCGTCGTTTTCGAGCCGACCACGGCGGACATGGTCATTTCAGGCTCGCCATTGCGGATCAGGGTGGCGTTTGCCGCCGCTGCGTTGACCTCGACCCGGGTATCGGGCACCAGATGGCCGACAACCCGCCATCGGGCCAGATTGAGGTCGATCTGTTCGATCCGGGTCTGTACGGGGATCGCGAGCGCCGCCCGGGTCCGGGGCCCCAGATGGCCATCGACGGCGAGCCCGTGGCGCTGCTGAAACCGTTTGATGGCGGCAACAGTCGTTTCATCATAGCGGGCCACATCGCTGGCGGCGGAGCGGGGCTCTGCATAATCGCCTTCGGCGATCAGGCGGGTCTGGATGATCGGCAGCTCCGGTGCGGGATCGCCCAGTTTCAGCGTGGCGCCAGCCGGAATAATGGGCCAGCCGCCGCGGCTGGCAATATCGCGATAACGCGCGAGGCCTGCTTTCAGGCGGACATATTCAGGATCGGTTGGGGAGAGGCCGGCAAGCCAGGGTTCCAGCCGATTGCCTTTCAGCGCCTGTTTGAGCGGCAAGGTCAGGTCGATGGCCGGGCGCGGCAGATCGACGTCGCTTTCGATCCGGTTCAGATCGACCTGACCCTTCGTCATCACCGAACCATAGTTGAGGGCTACCGCCGTCAGGGCGAAATCCGCCTCGGCTCCGTCAGTGGGCAGGGAGCGCAACAGGCCTATATGAAAGAGTTTCGGGCTCAGCCCTTCATCCGGCGTCTTCTCAATAGTGGCGAGAAGCAACGCGCGGTTCTGGGGGGACCAGACACAGCCTTGCGGGCCCTGGGCATAGAAGGCCCGGGCAGCGGTGGTTTCTCCTATGCCGAGGCCGAGTGACGGAAAGTTGACGTCTGGCACATCGAGGCGCTCGCAGTCAGCCGCCTGCGCGCCTGGCAGGCTGCCTAAAAGGCCGCCAAACAGAGCCAGAGTGAACAGCCGTGACCGGCTCCCCGAAAACAGGCGCAAACGCCCCTCAGGAATCTTGATCATCACCTGTGAAAACAATTCAGTCGCCTTGCCCCAAATTTACCAATCGGCGTTTGCCCGGCTCCATCATGCGGGATTGGTAAAATGAATGCCATGGGTTACGGCGAGCGGAATCATCTCCACGATAAGAGGGCGCTTGCGGATTCATTAGTATCAATGTACTTTAATAAACAAAGTTCACTGCGACGGGGGCCGGCAGAGCATGACACAGCATTTGACGCCGTCAAAAGACACCGTCCGCGATGAGATCGCCTTTATCCGGCGGGCCATCGAGGAGGGCCGCTCCTACGCCCATGTTCATGGGGTGGACATGATCGTCTGGGGCGTGCTGATGGGGATTGGCTATCTCGGCAACTATGCCCGCGTGGCCGGTTTTTCCTCGATCAATCCGGACTGGATTTGGCTCGCCTGTGTTCTGGCGGGATGGATCTTCTCCCTCCGGAAGAGGTTGCGCGGAAAATTCTGCTCAGGTCCTGCCGCGCCCATGGTCCGGGCTTTGCAGATGTTATGGTTTTCATGCGGCATCACCCTTACGTGCATGGCGCTGGCCATGGCCTTCAACGCTGGCATTCAGGCAGACCAGCTCAAGGCGATCAGCGCGGGTGTTCTGGGCATTGGCTTTTTTGTCAGTGCTTTCCTGACCAATGTGCGCTGGTTGCGCTTTGTTGCATGTGGCTGGTGGGGAGGCGAAATCATCTTCTGTTTCTTTCACCTCGGGCCTTATCCTCAGTTGTTGGGGGCCGTGCTGATGTTCGGCCTGCTGGCTTTGCCGGGCTATCTGCTTTCGCGCAAGCCATGAGCACGTTCGACCATACCGCCATTGACGAGATGCTTCAGAGCCGCGTCCGGCTGGCGATCATCGCCTATCTCGCAGGCGCGCAGACGGCGGAATTTTCCGCCATACGCAACGCGACAAAAACCACCGACGGCAATGCCAGCGTGCACCTGCGCAAGCTGGAGGAGGCTGGCTATGTTTCGATGCGAAAGCATTTTCTCAACCGTAAACCGCAGACCCTCTACACCCTGACCGACACAGGTCATCAGGCGCTTCTCGACTATGTCGCCCATCTTGAAAAACTTCTGCCTCCTGAAAAAGAAGGCAGCAAGAATGGAAAAATCCCATGAGAGAGCTTTTCGACGACCTGCTGGCGACCATTGTCTTTTTCATCATTTTCGCCCTTATCGGCAATATCTTCATCGCCACGGGCGTCGGCATGGCGGTCGGCGTGGCACAGCTTTTCTGGACCCGGTACAAGGGCAAGAAAATCGAGCCGTTGCAATGGATGGGGGTAGGTCTTGTCATTGTCTTTGGCGGCCTGACGCTTTTTACGCATGACAGCCGCTTTATCATGGTCAAGCCCAGCATCATTCATTTCGCCATCGGTTTCATCATGCTGCGCAAGGGCTGGATGGAACGTTACATGCCCCCGGTTGCGATCGAAAACCTGCCGGGCTCCCTGATCGTGGGTTGGGGCTATGGTTGGGCCGGGCTGATGTTCGTTCTGGGGGTCAGCAATATTGTGGTGGCCCTGACATGCAGTCCCGTGGTCTGGGGCTGGTTCCTGTCCGTGGGCGCCATCGGGGCAAAGCTGGTCTTCTTCGGGGTCCAGTACGTCATTTTCCGCATGACAGTGGTGCGCCGGATGCGCGCCAGCCAGCCAGTTGTTTCGGGATGATGTTAATTATGGTTAATTTTTGAATGTACGGCCCATTTCGGCTCAACTCGCTCTTGTCCGTGCGCGCCCGACCCCTCATAACTGGGCTTCATCCACGCTGATGGAGTAGCCTTTTGTCCGATAGTATCCCCCCGGTTATTCCCGTGTCCGTGCAACCAAAATCCGGCGGTTGGCTGCGACGTATCTATGACAAGATGCTGGTGTTGGCCGAGGGGCGCCACGCCATGTGGGTGTTGGGACTGGTTTCGTTCGCCGAGGCGTCTTTCTTTCCGATCCCGCCCGATCCGATCCTTGTCGCCATCATCATTTCCAAGCCGAAAAAGGCCTGGATGGCGGCTTTCGTCTGCGCCATCACCTCCGTTCTGGGCGCCCTTCTGGGTTATGCCATCGGCGTGGGGCTTTATGACCTGATCGGCAGGCCAATCGTCGAATTCTATCACGTCGAATCGGCTTTTCAGGTTTTTGAGAACAATATCCAGACCTGGGGCGGCTGGATTATCGTCGCCAAGGGGTTGACGCCGATTCCATTCAAGATCGTGACCATCGCCAGCGGCGTGGCCCACCTGAATATCTGGACCTTCATTGTCGCCTGCGCCTTCACCCGGTTCGTGCGTTTCTTCATCGTCTCCGCCCTTTTCCTCAAATTCGGCCCGGCGGCGCGCAAGTTGATCGACGATCATTTCAACAAGGTCGTCGCGGCGGCGGGACTCCTCCTCGTTTTCGGGTTTGTTCTGCTGCTCTTCATCTGAGCGTTTGAACGTTGCCCCCTGACGCCCTATCCGATAGATAGAGCGTCAAATCCCCGTAGATGATGAAAGAGAGAGCCCTCTTATGGCGGCTTACCAGTACGTATTCGTGATGGACAAGCTGTCCAAGACCTATCCCGGCGGCAAGCAGGTGCTCAAGGAACTGCGCTTGTCGTTCCTGCCGGGGGTCAAGATCGGCGTCGTCGGCCTCAACGGCGCGGGTAAATCCACCCTGCTGAAGATCATGGCAGGGATCGACAAGGACTATACCGGCGAGGCCTGGGCTGCCGAGGGCGCCAGGGTCGGCTATCTTGCACAGGAACCCCAGCTTGACCCCGACAAGGATGTGCTCGGCAACGTGAATGAAGCGGTGGCCGACAAGCGCGCCCTGCTTGAGCGCTACAATGAAGTGGCGATGAACTATTCCGACGAGACCGCCGACGAAATGGCGCGTCTTCAGGACATCATCGACGCCCAGAACCTGTGGGACCTCGACAACCAGATCGAGATGGCGATGGATGCGCTGCGCTGCCCCGCGCCGGATGCCGACGTCACCATGCTCTCGGGCGGCGAGCGCCGTCGCGTCGCGCTCTGCCGCCTGCTGCTCGAAGCGCCGGACCTGCTTTTGCTCGATGAGCCGACCAACCATCTCGACGCCGAGTCTGTGGCCTGGCTTCAGAACTATCTGGTCGATTACAAGGGCACCGTGGTGCTGGTCACCCATGATCGCTATTTCCTTGACAATGTGACGGGCTGGATTCTGGAGCTGGAGCGCGGCCACGGCATTCCCTATGAGGGGAATTATTCGGTCTGGCTGGAAAGCAAGCAGAAGCGTCTCGCACTTGAAAGCAAACAGGACGAGGCCCTGCAGCGCACGCTGGCCCGCGAGCTGGACTGGATCCGACAGAGCCCCAAGGCGCGTCTGTCCAAGAGCAAGGCCCGTATCAACGCTTATGAGGATTTGCTCGACAAGGCGGACAGCCGCACCGACGGCAAGGCTCAGATCATCATTCCGGCAGGCCCGCGCCTTGGCGGGGTGGTGCTGGAGGCCAATCATCTGACCAAGGCTTTTGGCGACCGTCTGCTGATCGACGATCTGTCATTCCAGTTGCCGCCGGGTGGCATTGTCGGTGTCATTGGTCCCAACGGTGCGGGCAAGACCACGTTGTTTCGCATGCTCACGGGTCAGGAAACCCCTGACAGCGGCACGCTCAAGCTCGGTGAAACAGTGGTGCTCGGCTATGTGGACCAGAGCCGCGATACGCTCGATCCCGCCAAGAATGTCTGGGAGGAAATCTCCGGCGGCACGGATATTGTCGAACTTGGCAAGATAACCATGCCGAGCCGGGCCTATGTCGGCGCGTTCAACTTCAAGGGCTCCGACCAGCAGAAGAAGGTCGGGCTGCTCTCCGGCGGTGAGCGCAACCGGGTTCATCTGGCCAAGATGCTGAAGTCAGGCGCAAATCTGCTGCTGCTTGATGAGCCGACCAACGACCTCGACGTGGAAACGCTGCGCGCGCTTGAAGACGCGCTGGTTGAGTTCGCCGGTTGCGCCGTGGTCATCAGCCATGATCGCTGGTTCCTCGACCGTATCGCCACCCATATCCTCGCCTTTGAGGGCGACAGCCATGTGGAATGGTTCGAGGGCAATTACGCGGATTATGAGGAAGACAAGAAGCGCCGTCTCGGCGTTACGGCGGAAGTGCCGCACCGCCTCAAATACAAGCGGTTCAGCCGTTAGGAATCATCAGTTCTCGACCAAAACAAAAGGCGCCACGAGCAATCGTGGCGCCTTTTTTATGGGGTGGCTGAAAAAGCCGAACCGTTTCATGCCTAGTTGGCAGGCATCGTAGCCTGGGTGGCGGGCAGCTTGCCCTGTTCCGCATCAGTGATCTGCTTGTTGAGGGTGTCAAGCAGGGGCCGGAACTGGCCGCGATTGTTGCTGATGACCGAGGCGAACGAGGCGCGCTGCTCCTGGGCGAGCCAGACACCGACGACATTGACGTCGAAGATCTTGTAGCCATCAGCTTGTTTTAGCAGCCACCATGTCACCTTCACCGGTTGGCGGCCATCTGTGAAATTGATCTGACTCATGACGAGCACGTTCTTGCCCTTGAACTGGGATCCGGTAACGGTGATCGTCTGGTCGGTATAGCCCGACAGGCGGGTAACGTAGATCTTCACCACGAAGTCGGTGAAGAGTTTGAGATATTGCTGCTTCTGCTGGTCGTCTGGCAGGCGGACATACTGGCCGAGGCAGAACGCCGCAATCCTGGGGACGTCGGCATTTTGCGTGAACAAGGTATAGAAGCCCTGTTCTTTCTGGGCCTTGGAGTTGGTCTTGTCGCTGATGATCCTGATGGCGTCGAGTGACAGCTTGGTCACGAATTGCTCGGCGGCGGGATCATCGCCTGCGCGGGCCGGGGTGGCGTTGAGCGTGAGCGTAATCAGCAGGGCCGAAAAGGCCATTGCAAGGACGTTGAGGACCGATCTCGCTCGGGCGGAACGGCTGTTCATTCTTTCGATACTCCTGCCATGGATGGCGGTGGGGACAAATCGGTGCGGGGCTTCGGTCCAGAGACGTTAGTGTGGTGCAGCCGGGGTTTGTTCAGGGGTGTCCAGATCAAGATTGTCAATATCAGGCAGCGTGTTCACGTCGGCCGGCTTGTCGCCTTCCACGGCAGAGCGGCGGTTCTGGCGATAGAGGCTGCGAACGGACGCATAATAATCGACGGAGGTCGCCTCGATGGAGTCGATGGTTGCCGCATTGGTGGCGCGGTAGGAGACCGCCGTGAGGACCTGACGGGTAACGGGGACGGTATAGGGCCCGTTCCAGTAAATATAGGTCAGCGGATCGAAAGCTAGATCGACGCCGGTACCCGCAAGATCGCGAGGTGGTTTGGGACCGAGGACAGGCAGAAAGAGATAAGGTCCTTCGGAAACGCCGTATTTGCCCAGCGTGATGCCGAAATCATTATCATGGCGTGGATAGCCCCAGCCGGTCGCGGGATCGCCAAAGCCGAGTACGCCCGCCGTGGTGTTGGCGCCGAAGCGGGTCAATGTGGTGCCCGCGCCATCCCAGTCGTCTTGCAGCATGTCGTTTGCGAGGACGACTGGCGATTTCAGGTTGTTAAGGAAGTTGCGGACGCCGGTCTGAGCAAACTCCGGCAGCACGCCTGCGTACCAGGTCGCGAGCGGCTTGAGGACCATCATGTCGAGGAAATTGTTAAGCTCGAAGAAATACCGGTTCAAAGGCTCTATGGGGTCGTTGGCTTCCTCGTAGCTGTGCACCGCAGCAACATTGGTCGGGTCGGGCCTGGTGGCGCAAGCTGCTGTCAGCAGAGCCAGTACGGCGACTGTAGAGTTACTCAGGCCCTTGATCCAGGCGCCGTGTCTCAACATTTTCACAGAACTCCTCTCGACCGGTTCAAAGAAACCGGCGTTTTTGGTCTTTATAATTGCGACGATTACAACATTTTCCAGACTGAGGAAGGATTTATTTGAAGGCGCATCACCCGGAATGTCAGCGGATTGATGTCCACCTGATCATAAGCCACCTACAAGTTTAAGAGGATTCCTTGCATCATAATATGACAATCGATTGCGTACAGCGAGTCCCCCTTAAAAAGGATCATCTTCATCACATTTTAGATTCATATGGATGCAGGCATAAAGATATGTTTATATGGATCGCATCGTTTGTGGCTGTGATGGATCGGTGCAAGGATACCCCATGGATCAACTTCTGGCAGGTTTAAAGGCCTCTGGCGAGCCAACCCGGCTGCGGCTGCTGGCTTTGCTTGCCCGGAGCGAACTGACCGTGACGGAACTGACCCAGATCCTGCGCCAGAGCCAGCCCCGGGTCAGCCGGCACCTGAAACTGATGTGCGAAGGCGGGCTGCTTGACCGGTTCCCGGAGGGAAGCTGGGTTTTCTATCGCCTTTGCCGGGATGGCGCCGGGGCGCGGCTGGTGGAACGGCTGATCGAGCTTTTACCTCCGGGCGACGAGACTCTGATCCGCGATCTGGAGCGTCTTGAGGCGGTTCGGCAGGCGAGGGTGGACCGGGCCAGCGCCTATTTCAGCGCCAATGCGGAGCAATGGGACAAGGTTCGCTCGCTCTATATCCCCGAGCGCGAGGTCGAGGCGGCCTTGCTCGATCTGGCGGGACCGGGGCCTGTCGCCTCTTTCCTGGACCTCGGCACGGGCACGGGGCGGATGCTGGAAATCTTCGGCTCCCGGGTCGAGCGCGGTCTCGGCATCGATTTCAGCGCCGAGATGCTGGCGCTGGCGCGGGCCGGTCTGGAGCGCGCCGGGCTCGTCAATTGTTCTGTCCGGCAGGGTGACCTGCTTAACCTGCCGCTGCCGGGCGCGAGCGCCGATCTCGTGACCATGCACCAGGTGCTTCATTATCTCGACGAGCCGGGGCTGGCGCTGATGGAGGCGGCCCGGGTGCTTAAGCCCGGGGGCCGTCTGCTGGTTGCTGACTTTGCGCCCCATGAGCTGGATTTTCTGCGCGAGCAGCATGCCCATCTGCGGCTCGGCTTCGACCGGCAGGAAGTGGAGGGCTGGCTGCGCGCCGCCGGGCTTGAAGCGCTGGATGTGCGCGTTTTGCCACCGGTCGGCGCGGACGGAGGCCGGCTGACGGTGCAGATCTGGGCTTCCCATAAGCCCGGCGCTGTTGCTCTTCCTGAGGCGCGCGTAAACGAACAACAAGAAGAGGCAAACGCATGACCCATAACCCCGATCTGGCAAGGCCCCGGGTCTCCTTCGAGTTTTTTCCGCCCAGGAATGCGGAGATGGAGGAGGCCCTGTGGCGCTCCATCAAGCGTCTGGAGCCGCTCAACCCCGATTTTGTCTCGGTCACCTATGGTGCGGGCGGCTCGACCCGTGACCGCACCCATGCGACGGTCAAGCGCATTGTCGATGAAACCTCGCTGACGCCCGCCGCCCACCTCACCTGTGTGGGCGCGAGCCGGGGCGAGGTCGATGACGTTATCCGCCAGTATTGGGACGCGGGCGTCCGCCATATTGTGGGGCTGCGCGGCGACATGCCGGACCCCGCGACTCCTTACCGCCCGGAGCCGGACGGCTACCAGAGCACGGCGGAACTGGTCGCGGCGATCCGGCGCATCGGCGATTTCGAGGTCACTGTCAGCGCCTATCCTGAAAAGCATCCCGATTCGGCGTCCTTCGCCACTGATCTCGATATTCTCAGGCGCAAGATCGATGCCGGGGCGACCCGCGCCATCACCCAGTTCGCCTTCGATACGGATTGCCATGTCCGCTTCGTCGAGGCCGTGCGCCGGGCGGGCCTCGATATTCCGGTCATTCCGGGCATCATGCCGACGACGAACTTCCGGGGCATCGCGCGCATGGCGGCCCGCTGCGGAGCCTCAATGCCGTCATGGCTCGCTGACTATTACGAAGGGCTTGAGGACGAGCCCGAGACCCGCAAGCTGATCGCGGCTTCGGTCGCGGCCGAGCAGGTCCGCTGCCTGCGTGAGCAGGGTTTCGACCGTTTTCATTTCTATACGCTTAATCAGGCCGATCTGACGTTTGCCATCTGCCAGCTTCTGGGCATCAAGCCCGAGCAGGCGGCGCAGGCGGCGGCCTGAAACAGGGAGGTCTCACCATGACCCGTGACGAACGCATTGCCCACCTGCTGAAAGACAAGGGAGAGCGCATTCTCGTGCTTGATGGAGCCATGGGCACCATGATCCAGGGCTACAAGCTCCAGGAGGCGGACTATCGCGGCGAGCGCTTCAAGGATTATCCGATGGATATCAAGGGCAACAATGAGCTGATCTCGCTCACCCAGCCCCAGATCATCCGGGAAATCCACCTGACCTATTTCCGCGCTGGCGCCGATATCGCCGAAACCAACACGTTCGGCGCCACCCGCGTGGCGCAGGCCGACTATCATATGCAGGATCTCGCCTATGAGATGAATGTGGCGAGCGCGAAGCTGGCGCGGGAAGCCGCGGAGATTGCGGAAAGCGAGACGCCGGGGCGCGTCTGCTATGTCGCCGGCGTGCTTGGACCGACCAACCGCACGGCCTCCATTTCGCCCAAGGTCAATGATCCGGGCTTTCGCAACGTCACGTTCGACGAGCTTGTCGTGGCCTACAAGGAAGCGACCCACGGGTTGATCGAGGGTGGCGTCGATCTCATTCTGGTCGAGACCATCTTCGACACGCTGAACGCCAAGGCCGCGCTCTTCGCAGTGGAGGAAGTGTTCGACGAACTGGGCTTCAAGCTGCCGATCATGATTTCAGGCACCATCACCGACATGTCGGGCCGCCTGCTCTCGGGCCAGACACCGGAGGCGTTCTGGAATTCGGTCGCCCATGTCCATCCCTTCTCCATCGGGCTCAACTGCGCCCTGGGCGCCAAGGAGATGCGTCCCCATATCGCGACCCTGTCACGCATCGCCGACACGCTGATCAGCTCGCATCCCAACGCCGGCCTGCCCAACGAGATGGGCGAATATGACGAAACCCCGGCGCAGACTGCGGCGCTGGTTGGCGAGTTCGCGACCTCAGGGCTCGTCAATATCGTTGGCGGCTGCTGCGGTACCACGCCCGGCCATATCCATGCCATCGCAGAGGCTGTAAAAGGGCTTCACCCCCGGGATGTGCCCGAGATCGAGCGCCGCCTGCGGCTTTCCGGTCTTGAATCCTTCACCGCCGCCGACTGAGTATCGAGAACATCATGACCACTGCGACCGCGAGCTTTATCAATATTGGTGAACGGACCAACGTCACCGGCTCCGCCCGTTTCAAGAAGCTCATTCTGGAAGGCGACTTCGACGCGGCGCTGGCGGTTGCCCGCCAGCAAGTGGAGAGTGGCGCGCAGATCATCGACATCAACATGGACGAGGGGATGCTGGACAGCGAAGCCGCCATGGTCCGCTTCCTTAACCTGATCGCCTCGGAACCCGACATTGCCCGGGTGCCGATCATGATCGACTCGTCCAAGTGGAGCATCATCGAGGCGGGCCTCAAATGCGTTCAGGGCAAGGCGATCGTCAATTCGATCAGCCTCAAGGAGGGCGAGGAGGCTTTCCTCGACCATGCCCGCAAGGTTCAGCGCTATGGCGCGGCGGTGGTCGTCATGGCGTTCGACGAGGACGGGCAGGCCGACAACGCCAACCGCAAGTTTGATATCTGCGAGCGCTCCTACCGGCTGCTGGTCGACAAGCTCGATTTTCCGCCGCAGGACATCATTTTCGATCCCAATATCTTCGCTGTCGCGACCGGCATTGAGGAGCACAATAATTACGGCGTCGAGTTCATTGAGGCAACCCGCCGCATCCGTCAGAGCCTGCCCTATGCCCATGTCTCGGGCGGCGTCTCCAACATCTCATTCTCGTTCCGCGGCAACGAGCCAGTGCGCGAAGCCATGCACTCGGTGTTCCTTTACCACGCCATTCAGGCGGGCATGGACATGGGCATCGTCAATGCGGGCCAGCTTGCCATCTATGACGAGATCTACCCGGAACTGCGCGAATGTGTCGAGGATGTGATCCTCAACCGCCGTCCCGACGCGACCGAGCGTCTGCTCGACGTGGCCGAACGCTTCAAGGGTGGCGGGGCGAAGAAGCGCGAGGAGGATCTTTCCTGGCGC
The DNA here is from genome assembly GCA_015655095.1 of Hyphomicrobiales bacterium. Lineage (GTDB taxonomy): Bacteria > Pseudomonadota > Alphaproteobacteria > Parvibaculales > Parvibaculaceae > JAATFR01. Next base: position 16,763 of record JAATFR010000143.1, read on the forward strand.
GAGCTTCCCGTTGGCGAGCGGTTGACCCATTCGCTGGTCAAGGGCATCAACGCCTATATCGAGGAAGACACAGAAGCCGCCCGGCTTGTCGCCACGCGCACGCTCGACGTGATCGAGGGACCGCTGATGGATGGCATGAACGTCGTCGGCGATCTGTTCGGCTCGGGCAAGATGTTCCTGCCGCAGGTGGTGAAGTCCGCGCGCGTGATGA
>JAATFR010000350.1 GCA_015655095.1 Hyphomicrobiales bacterium
CCCCACATCGGCTTGCCCCAGAGCGAGCCGGTCGCGAGCGCCAGTGCCGTGAACGTCGCGCCCAGAGGGGCTGCGGCGCGAATCGAGACATCGGCCAGCGGATGCCGCCAGACGAGGGTGCCCAGTGCCGAGGCCGCCATAATCGAATAGCACATCATGGAAAGCCATGCGAAAGGCACATGGATATACATGATGCGTACCGTCAGTCCCTGCTGGTAATCGTCGGGCGAGAAAAACACCAGTCCAAGACCTGCAAGCAGGAAAAGCGCCGACAATCCGCCCAGCCACGGCAACAACGTGCCTGCAAGGCTCAGGAAACGGGTCGGGTTGGCGAGATCAAGCCAACGGCTGGATTTGATGGCGTTTTCGGTCATGCCCCTATTTACCCTGCCGACCCTCCGGGTTCAATTGACTGTAATCAACTGCGTCAATCCGCCGAAGCTTTGAGCACCGCGCTTGCAGCCAGCGGACCGAGAATGGCGAAAAACAGGGTGAGCGCGGACAAGATCAGCAAGGGTGCCAGAAAAGGTTCGACCGTGGCGCTTACGCCATAGGAGGCGGAAACGCCAAAAATCAGCACGGGGATGGTCAGCGGCAAGACAATGACCGAGACGAGCAGTCCGCCGCGGGGAAGCGCGACCGCCAAGGCAGCGCCCATGGCACCGATAAATGTGATGGCAGGGGTTCCCAGAAGAAGGGTCAATGTGGTTCCGGCAATGGCGGTAAGTTCCATATTCATGAACAGGCCCAGCATGGGCGAGGCCACCACCAGCGGCAACACGCTTGCCACCCAATGGGCAAAGCATTTTGTGAAGACGGTCAGCGTCAGGATATGGTGCTCGCTCCCCATCAGCAGCAGATCGAGCGAGCCGTCCTCGCGGTCGGCCTGAAACAGCCGGTCAAGGCCCAGAAGTGTCGCCAGAAGCGCACCGATCCACAGCATGGCAGGGCCGATGCGCGCCAGAAGGTTGAGGTCGGGGCCGACGCCGAAGGGCATCACAGAGATGACGGCAAGGAAAAACAGGATGCCGACCAGCGCGCCGCCTCCGGCGCGCAAACTCAAGCGCAGATCACGGATGAACAAGGCCCCCATCACGCATCCTCAAGGCAAAAAGCGGACATATCGAGCGTTCTCACACTGTCCAGCCCCAGCGGAATATGCGTGGCGGCCACGATCATGCCGCCCGCAAGCATGTGATCATGCATCAGGTCGGCAAAGCGCGCTTCTGACGCTTTATCAAGTCCGGCGGTCGGCTCATCGACGATCCATAACGGGCGATGGCTGACCAGAAGTTTGGCGATTGAAACGCGGCGCTTCTGCCCGGTGGAGAGATAGCCGAAGGGCAGATCGTCCACGCCCGGAAGATCGACGGCCTGAAGCGCGTCGGCAATTAAAAGTTGCGCCTCGCCATGGAAGCTCTGCCAGAAGGCAAGGTTTTCGCGCACACTCAAGGCGGGTTTCATGGCGTTCTGATGGCCAAGATAATGGCAGGCCGCACGCACCGGCAGGCTTTCGCCCTCGTCACGCAACTGGACATGCCCGGCATGGGGTTGCAGCAGCCCGCATATGATGCGCAGCAGAGTGGATTTGCCCGAACCGTTGGGACCGGTGACAACCAGCGCCTCGCCCGAACCCAGAGAAAAGGAAAGCTGCGCAAAGATCGTCTCGCCGCCGCGCTCCCCCGCCAGATTGTCGGCCACAAGCTGCATTCCGTTTCCTCAAACGCCCCCGAAACCAGTCTTGAGATGGCATCGCAACATTTCGCCGCATGGGGCAAATTCACGAGAATCTGTCTGGAATCGTTTTAAGATACTCACTATATCAGAGCTACCATGCCAGCGGTCGGTGTGGAAACCATTTTTGGCCGATCTCAAATACCTGTAGCCCTCTTGGAATGCACGATTTCAGGAACGCAGGTTTCGGGGCGGACAGCGGAAATGACTGCACCCGCACCTGGCGCGTCCTTGAAACGCTCGCCTAGGCGTTCGTCCTGGTTTTCCGGCCAGCACATGAAGGACGAAAGCTGTGTCTAAGATCGACAGTTTCAAATGCCGCAAAACCCTTACCGTCAACGGTAAGGATTATGTCTATTACAGCCTGACAGAGGCCGAAAAAAACGGCCTTGCAGGCATCTCCAAACTCCCCTTTTCCATGAAGGTTCTGCTTGAGAACCTGCTCCGCTTCGAGGATGATCGCTCCGTCAAGAAGGCGGATATCGAAGCCGTTGCACAATGGCTCAATGACCGTGGCAAAGCGGGGGCGGAAATCGCCTATCGTCCAGCGCGCGTGTTGATGCAGGATTTTACCGGGGTTCCGGCAGTCGTGGATTTGGCCGCCATGCGCGACGGGCTTAAATCGCTCGGCGGCGATCCTGAAAAGATCAATCCGCTGGTGCCGGTCGATCTGGTCATCGACCATTCGGTCATTGTGGACGATTTCGGCAATCCGCTGGCGTTCCAGCACAATGTCGATCTGGAATATCAGCGTAATGGCGAACGCTACCGCTTCCTCAAATGGGGCCAGCAGGCATTCAAGAATTTCCGCGTCGTGCCGCCCGGCACCGGCATCTGCCATCAGGTCAATCTCGAATATCTGGCGCAGGCCGTCTGGACCAAGGAAGAGGACGGTGAAGTGACCGCCTATCCCGACACCTGTGTCGGCACCGACAGCCACACCACCATGGTCAACGGCCTTGGGGTTTTGGGCTGGGGCGTGGGCGGCATCGAGGCGGAAGCCGCCATGCTCGGCCAGCCTGTGTCGATGCTTCTGCCGGAAGTCATCGGCTTCCGCCTGACCGGCAAGCTTAAGGAAGGTGTGACGGCGACCGACCTCGTGCTCACCGTAACGCAGATGCTGCGTAAGAAGGGCGTCGTCGGCAAATTCGTCGAATTTTTTGGCGCGGGCCTCGACAATATGACGCTCGCCGACCGCGCGACCATCGGCAATATGGGCCCGGAATATGGCGCGACCTGCGGCTTCTTCCCCATCGACCGTGAAACGCTCAACTACATGAACACCACCGGTCGCGACGAGCATCGCATCGAGCTGGTCGAAGCCTATTGCCGCGCGCAGGGCATGTGGCGCGAAAAGGGTGCGGCCGATCCGGTCTTCACCGACGTTCTCGAACTCGACATGGGCGACGTGGTTCCGTCGATGGCCGGCCCGAAACGTCCTGAAGGCCGTATTCCGCTGGAGGGCATCGCGGCCGGTTTTGCCACCGCCCTTGAGACCGAATACAAGAAAACCACCGGACAGACCACGCGCTATGGCGTCGAAGGCGAGGATTTCGATCTTGGCCATGGCGATGTGGTGATCGCCGCCATCACCTCATGCACCAACACGTCCAATCCGAGCGTGCTGATCGCGGCGGGTCTTCTGGCACGCAACGCGGTCGCCAAGGGGCTGAAAACAAAGCCATGGGTCAAGACGTCGCTGGCCCCCGGCTCTCAGGTGGTTGCGGCCTATCTGGAAAGCGCTGGGCTTCAGGACGATCTCGACGCGCTGGGCTTCAACCTCGTCGGCTTCGGCTGCACGACCTGTATCGGCAATTCGGGTCCACTGCCTGCCCCCATTTCCAAGACCATCAACGACAAGGGGCTGATCGGTGCTGCCGTTCTTTCCGGCAACCGCAATTTTGAAGGTCGTGTGTCGCCCGATGTGCAGGCCAATTACCTTGCCTCGCCGCCACTCGTTGTGGCGCATGCGCTCGCAGGCACCGTTACCAAGGACCTGACCAAGGAGCCGCTTGGCGAAGACAAGGACGGCAATCCGGTCTATCTGCGCGATATCTGGCCATCCAGCCAGGAAATCCAAGAATTCATCGCCAAAAACGTGACGCGAAAGATCTTCTCGGAAAAATATGCCGACGTGTTCAAGGGCGATGAAAACTGGCAGGCCGTGCAAGTGCCGGCGGGTCAGACCTATGCATGGGACGACAATTCGACCTATGTGCAGAACCCGCCTTATTTTGTCGGCATGGGCAAGTCGGCTGGCACCATCGCGGATGTGAAGGGCGCGCGCGTTCTCGGCCTATTCGGCGACAAGATCACCACCGACCATATTTCGCCCGCAGG
>JAATFR010000127.1 GCA_015655095.1 Hyphomicrobiales bacterium
ACATTCGGTTCGACCAGATATCGGCTCATCCCGGCGCGCGAGTGGCGAACATCGCGTTCGGCGAGTTTGGCTTCAACGAATTCATTGCCGGTGTTTTCGACAACCTCCTTGTCGAAGCGGACGATCAGGCTGTCGTAGAGTGTATGTTCGCCGCACAGATAGCGGGCTTCCAGCAGCGCGGTGCGGATCGTGAAATCCTCCAGCGCCATACGGATACATTCATCCACCGTACGGGTGGAATGTCCGACTTTCAGGCCGAGATCCCACAATGCGTAAAGCATGAACTCGACCACGCTCTCGCCCCAGGCCGTCTGCTTGTAGGGCAGCAGGAAAACGAGGTCCACGTCGGAACCGGGCGCCAGCAGGCCGCGGCCATAGCCCCCCACGGCGCCGATGCAGAGCCGTTCCGCCTCGCTGGGATTACCGACCGGGAAAACATGCTGGATGGCAAAATCATGGAGCGCGACGATCAGCGTATCCATCAGGTAGCACAGACTCTGGGCGCAGGTGCGCCCCCGGTGCGCACCCTGTTCGAGGCGTTCGCGCGCCTTGTCTCGCCCTGCCGTCTGGGCGGCCTTGAGGATCTCGACCAGCCCGCGCTTCATGGCAGCCTCGTCGCCCGCATGCGCCGCGGCATGAGCGTCGAGCGCCGCTTTCAGGCGGGCGGGGTCCACAATTTCAAGCAGACTGGGTTGTATGCGGGCCATTCAGGTCTCCGGGAACATCAAATCTCGACATTAATATTTATACATCTTGTGCGCGGGCAAAGGGGGGATCTTATGGAAGCTAATTCGATATTCCGCCATAAAATCACCTGCTGGTTTTATAAAGAGGAAAATATTAAAGTTTCAGCTTACGGATCATTACTAAGATTTCATTCGCAGCCATCGTTTGGACATGATCCAGCCAGCAAGCCGCCATGGGGCGGCGTGAAACTTTCTTCCGAGGGCAAAGCCGCCCTTGATATGTTGCGGCGCTCATAACAGACAGCCGCGCGCCTTCGGAGATATAACCATGCGTAAGACCCTTGCAATAGCTACTCTCGCCGCCTCCCTGATGGCGGCCCCCGCCATTTCGTTCGCTGCTGACGCGTCTGCCCGCGCGTCTGTCCCCGCGGCGGCCACCCAGACGACCACCCAGAAGAATACCCAGAAGAACACCCAGACGACCACGAAGAAGGCTCAGGACAAGAAGGATACCCACAAGAAGGATACCCACAAGAAGAATACCAACAAGAAGACCGCCAAGCCGGCGGCTCCTGCGGCTGACAAGACCAACTGATTTTTGAAGGCTGTTGCTTGTGGAATGCCCCGGTTCTTGCTGGGGCATTTTGCATTCATTATAGAAGCGATTTGAGCCTGTAGATCAGGTCCAGCGCCTCGCGCGGGCTTAGCGCATCGGGGTGCACCTCCTCCAGCGCCTTTTCCGCCGCGCTTTTTTCAGCGAGCGTGTAACCCGTGCCTGATTGAGGCTCGAACAGGGGCAACTCGCCTGCCAGCGACTTCACCGCGCGGTTGTTGTCGCCCTTTTCGAGCAGGGCCAGCACTTCCCTGGCGCGGGCGATGACGGCGGGGGGAAGGCCCGCGAGCTTGGCCACCTGAATGCCATAGGAGCGGTCGGCCGAGCCCTGCGCCACCTCATGCAGGAAGACGACGTCGCCCTTCCATTCCTTCACCCGCATGGTCGCGTTCATCAGGTGCGGCAGCTTTTCGCTGAGCGCGGTCAACTCATGATAATGGGTGGCGAAGAGCGCCCGCGAACGGTTGGCCTCATGCAGGTTCTCCACCGTAGCCCAGGCGATGGATAGCCCGTCGAAGGTAGCTGTGCCCCGGCCGATCTCATCGAGAATGACGAGCGAGCGCGGCCCGGCCTGATTGAGGATGGCGGCCGTCTCGACCATTTCTACCATGAAGGTCGAGCGGCCCCGCGCCAGATCATCGGCAGCGCCGACCCGGCTGAACAGCCGGTCGACAACGCCGATTCGGGCCTGATCGGCGGGTACGAAACTTCCCATTTGGGCAAGAACCGCAATCAGGGCGTTCTGGCGCAGAAAGGTCGATTTGCCTGCCATGTTGGGGCCGGTCAGCAGCCAGAGCCGGTGGGCAGGTTCTCCGTTGACGGGATCGTCGCCGGAAAGGTCGCAATCATTGGAAACGAACGGTCCCTGATTATCGCGCTCCAGCGCCATTTCCACCACCGGATGGCGCCCGCCCCGGATTTCAAAAGCGAGGCTCGCATCCACCTGCGGCCTTGTGTAACGCCGCTCGGCGGCGAGTTCGGCCAGCGCAGAGGCAGCATCGAGCCGGGCCAGCGCGTCGGCGCAGGCCGAGATGGTGGCGCTTTCGTCAAGCACCGCGCGCGCAAGTCCGTCGAAAATTTCAAGTTCCAGTTCCAGCGCGCGCGCCGCCGCCTCGTGAATCCGGCCGGCGAGTTCGCTCAGTTCCACGGTGGTGAAGCGCACGGCGTTCGCCAGCGTCTGGCGGTGGATATAGGTCTCGCTGAGTGGCCTTGTCATCAGGGGGTCGGCGTTGCGGGGCGAGACCTCGATGTGATAGCCGAGCACATTGTTGTGGCGGATTTTCAGTGTCCCGATGCCGGTGTGATCGGCATATTTCGATTGCAGCGCCGCGATCACCCGGCGGGCGTCGTCGCGCAGGCGCCGCAACTCATCGAGCGCCGGGGCATGGTTTGCCGCCACGAAGCCGCCGTCGCGCGCCATCAGGGGCAGCTCGGGAGCAAGCGCCGCGCCCAGCGTGTCGCAAAGGGCGGCGCCTGCCGTGGCGATGGCGGCGCGGTCGCGCTCTACAGTTTCAGGCGCGGCGATCAGCCCGTCGCCGTCCCGGACGAGAAGTCCGGCAATGGCGTGGGCGACAGCCAGCCCGTCGCGAATGGCGGCGAGATCACGGGGACCGCCGCGACCTAGCGAAAGGCGCGACAGCGCCCGCGCCATGTCGGGTGCAAGCTTGAGGGTGCGGCGCAGATTCTCGCGCAATGGTCGGCTGTCGAGAAACCAGCCAACCGCATCGAGCCGCAGGTTGATTTTTTCAGGATCGGTCAACGGCGCGCCAAGGCGTGCGCCAAGCTCGCGCGCGCCCGCGCTTGTCACCGTGCGGTCGATCACATGGAGCAGGCTGCCGCGCATTTCGCCCTTGAGCGTGCGGGTGAGTTCAAGGTTTGCCCGGGTTGCCGGGTCGATGGCCATGGCGTCGTCGGGCATCACCCGGTGCGGCGCGGAGAGAGTAGGCAGGCGGCCAACCTGGGTCAGTTCGATATAATCGAGCAGTGCGCCGCACGCCGCGATTTCAGCCCGGCTGAATTCGAAGCCCCTCGAGCGCGCCGAGCCTGAAATGAGCCTTGAGCCTTCGCTCGCCATTGCCGGAATCGAAGCGCTGGGACGGCAACGGCGAAAGGATCGCCCGGTGCGCTTCAAGAGCGCCGGTGAAGCGCGGATCGGTCAGCAGATTGTCGGAGACCAGCAGTTCGCCCGGCGCGATCCGGGCAAGCTCGGCCCCTGCCGCATCCGCCTCGACCGCGATCACCTCAAATCGTCCGGTCGAGACATCCGCCCAGGCGATGCCGACCAGCGAACCATCCCCGGTACGGGCAAGCGCGGCCAGATAATTGTTGGCGCGCGCGTCGAGCAACGTGTCTTCGGTCAGCGTGCCCGGCGTCACGAGCCGCACGACGGCCCGGGCGACCACAGATTTGCCGCCGCGCTTGCGGGCTTCGGCCGGGTCCTCGATCTGCTCGCAGACGGCGACCTTGAACCCTTTGCGGATCAGCTTCTCAAGATAGGCTTCGTGGGAGTGCACGGGCACGCCGCACATGGGGATATCTTCGCCCAGATGCTTGCCGCGTTTGGTCAGCGTGATGTCGAGGGCCCCGGCGGCGGACACCGCATCGTCGAAGAAGAGCTCCTAGAAATCGCCCATGCGGTAGAACAGCAGCGCGCCGGGATGGGCCTGCTTGATCTTCATATATTGGGCCATCATGGGCGAGACGTCGCCGGCCGGTCCGGGGACCGGTTCGGCGATGAGCTCGAAGACGGAATCATTCAGGTTTTCATGCGACATGGACCGGGACATTAAAGCATGAGCCGGAAACGCGGAACCCTGTCAGGCGGTCTGGACGAAAGGCTCAATGTCCATGATGGAGCATCGGTCTTCAAGAATTTTCATGCGGCCGGTTTCATCGGCATTTCGTATTTCCTTGATAAGCTCTCTCGTATACAGCCCGTCATCGTTCTTTTTCTGGTATATGTCGATTATATGCGTGATGCTAAGTTTGGCCGAAGAGCCGAGCAGCCCGAAATCGTGACGAATGTCATTCTCGAGGTCGAAGAAAGAGCTGAGGGTCTGAAGCAGACGGACTTTCGTCTCGAAAAATTTGTCAAGCAATCCGGAGAAACCTTCCTGTGTTTCCTCCTGCCGGGAGCCGTTCCCGCTGGTGGCTGCATAGGGTCGTATATTCTGGGACTGTTGCTCAATTTCATTGATCCGGGCAACCAGCTTCGAGATCGTCTGTTGGGCGCTGTCAAAGAAGCCCGGCCGAGGGGAGGCCGCCGCTGTGAACCATCTGGCTTCACTCGCCGGGGTGCCAAGAAAATATTCATGATGACTTTTGTAGGTGCTCCATAGACTTAGGAGCTGGGAATTGGAGGGGCAGGCAACCTCAATGATCCGGGGAAAAGGCTTTTCTTCAGGTCATTATTGACGAAATGTGTCGCATCCTGTCTCAGTTCGTCCAGTGCACCGCAGAGCGTCTCGATAATGGCCTCTGTTCCTGCCGGCGGTGGTTGCCGGGGCAATGCCCTTGTCCGTGAGTGAAACGTCGGAGGATGAATGGCTGGAGATCGGCTGCGTCTCCTGCGCGTCGAAGAATTCGTCGTCAGCGGCGTCGTCTGATTCCTTGCTTTCACATGCAGAGGGCGGCGAGCTGGGTGCCGGTGATTTCGATGTGGCGGGATAATATCGCCTCTGTCAGTCTTCCAGAGTCTGATATGCCGATTTGTTCGAAGCCGAAGATTTGCCGTGAAACATCATCAAATTGGTCCACGAGCCTGTTTCCGTCAGGCAATCCGGCAAACCAGTTCCGCAGCGAAAGAACTGAATGGACCTGCCTCTCAGGAGATGAGGGGGTGAAGATACCGGGGAAAAGGCGTGCCAGCCATGTGGTCAGCCGGTCCCGGAATGCGGGCGCCTGATAATGGTCTGCCTGGATGGGCAGGCC
>JAATFR010000116.1 GCA_015655095.1 Hyphomicrobiales bacterium
CAAGGAACTCTGCAATATCTGTGAGGCCAATTTCTATGTGGGGTATGTTTCCCTGATCGAGGGACGTGTGGCCGACGCGAAAGCCTCCTTCCAGAACGTGATCAAGCGTTGCCACCCAGGCTTCATCGAACTGCAAGGGGCCCGGCTGGAACTCGCGCGGATGGCGGCGAAGTAACAGGAAGCGCTGGGCACAGACTCTCAGGCTACTTCCTGCGCCTCCCGGAAAGAGCGCAACGCGGGGCTGGTCGTGCCACCCGCGCGTTTGCCTTCTTGGCCAGCCTTCTGAATGTCAGGGATTGGGAAGTCCTGGCATCAGCTTACGCAGCGAATGACGATTTTCCCAAAATGTGAGCCGCTTTCAAGGTGGCTGAAGGCTTCTTTTGCCTGATCGAAGGTGAAGACGCGGTCGATGACCGGCTTCAGGCCGGTCGCGGCAACGGCCCGGGTAAGTTCCAGCAGGCTGGCACGGTCACCTACGGTGATGTTGCGGAAGTTTGCGCCGCTTGCCTTGAGCTGGAAGAAGTCGATGCCGGGGTTTTCCGTGCTGAGGAAGCCGATGGAGGCGATCTCGCCACCCGGCGCCACGGCGCGAAGGGACTGGGCGATGGTGCCGGGCCCTCCGACTTCAACGACCCGATCCACGCCCCGGCCGCCGGTCAGCGCGCGGACGCTGCTTCCCCACTTCGGGTCATCGGCGTAGTTCACGATCTCCGCAGCGCCGAGCGCCTTGAGTTGCTCTGCCTTCCGGGCGCTGGACGTGGTGGCGATCACACAGGCGCCGACTGCGCGGGCAAGTTGCAGGGCAAAAACGGAGACACCCCCACTGCCCTGCACGAGAACCGTATGCCCGGCGCGAATGGGAACAGGGCCTGTCAGCGCCGTCCATGCGGTATGGCCGGCGCAGGGCAGCGTCGCGCCTTCCTCGTATGACAAGCCATCCGGCAGGTGGACTATGGCCTCCTGGCTTATCGCCTTGAGTTCGCAAAGCCAGCCGTCATTCTCGGCCCCGTAGCTGTCTTTGAGGATCGTGGAGGGCATCTCTCCACCGAACCAACGGGGATGAAACGCGCCGATCACGCGGTCTCCGACCCGGAAGGCCTCAACACCCTCGCCTGTCTCCACCACCTCGCCGGCCGCGTCGCTGACGGGGATGAAGCCGGGACGGCACGCACGCGGATAACGTCCGCGCACCATGGCGATGTCGCGGAAGTTCAGCGAGACGGCGTGTATCCGGATCAGCACCTCGCCGCGCTGTGGCCGCGGGTTGGCTTCCTCTCGGAGACGCAGATCATCCAGACTGTTGAAGCTGTCGAAGCGATAGGCCTTCATGCCGGAATACCCCTTTCCTGGCTGTTCTGAATTTCAGTCAGCGAAAAAGTATCCCCGCCGGGCCTATCACTTCAATCAAACCACCGGAACTCAGTGGTTATGGGTCGGGTCCGTGCAGGTTTCGCCATCATGCTCGTGGGTATGCCCTTCATGATCGTGACCGGCGTGGTCGTGGTCATGGTCATGGTCATGGGCGTGATCATGAGGCGGGATGTGCGGCAGCACGTCGGACTCGTCCTCGGCGAAGAGTTCCTCGCGGGAGACTTCCTTGTCGGCGACCTGGGCCAGCTCAACGATGAAGTCGATGACCTTGTCCTCGAAGATCGGCGCGCGGAACTCGTTCAGGGCCTGCGGATTCTTCTGGTAATAGTCAAACACCATGCGTTCCTGACCGGGGAACTGGCGCGCGCGTTCCATGACGGCGCGGTTGATTTCCTCGTTGGTCACGGTGATCTGGTTCTTCTCGCCGGCTTCGGCCAGCACCAGACCAAGGCGCACCCGGCGCTCGGCGATGCGGTTGTAATCGGCCCGCACCGTCTCTTCCGGCTCTTCCAGATCGGCGAGGGTTTTCTTCTGGTGTTCCAGTTCCTGCTCAAGCTGCGACCAGATCTGCTTGAACTCCTGCTCAACCATGGAGGGCGGTACCTCGAAGGCGTGCAGATCGTCCAGCGCGTCGAGCAGCTTGCGCTTCAGCTTCTGGCGCGAGACCTGATCATATTCGCCCTGAATCTGGGCGCGCACGGCGTCGCGGAGCTTGTCTAGCGCGTCAAAGCCGAAATTCTCGGCGAACTTGTCGTCAATGACGGCCTCGACCGGCTTCTTCACGGCCTTGACCTTGACGTCGAACACAGCGTCTTTGCCGGCAAGCTGGGCCGCGCCATATTCCGCCGGGAAAGTGACGTTCACGACAACATCGTCGCCAGCCTTCGATCCGACGAGCTGCTCTTCGAAACCGGGGATAAACCGGCCCGAGCCCAGTTCAAGGTCCGCATCTTCAGCCGCACCGCCCTCGAAGGGCACACCGTCGAGCTTGCCGAGGAAATCGATGGTGAGCTGATCGCCGGTTTCAGCGGCGGCGCCCTCCTCGCGCGGCTCGAAGCTGCGCTGCTGGGTGGCCAGACGTTCAACCGCTTCGTCAATTTCCTTGTCCTCGACCTTGAGCACCGGGCGCTCGGCCGAGATCGATTTGAAGTCGCCAAGGGTGATGTCAGGGATGATTTCAAAGGACATGCCATAGGCTAGGTCGGCCTTGCCGGCGACCACGGCCTCGATGTCGCCATCCAGATCGACCTTGGGCTGGAGCGCGGGGCGCAGGGACAGATCCTGCAGCGCCTTCAGGCTCGACTCGCCGATGACGTCCTGAATGACTTCCGTCATGACCTGCGTGCCGTAGGTCTTCTGGAGATAGCTGACCGGCACCTTGCCGGGACGGAAGCCCTTCAGGCGAATCTGGCTCTTGAGTTCATCAAGCTTCTTTGCCTGACGATCCGCGAGATCGCTCGCCGGGACCACAACCTTGAGTTCGCGCTTCAGACCGTCCGCGCTTGTTTCCGTGACCTGCATCATACCATCCATTGTCGGTGCGACCGGGAAGCCCTGCTCCCTGCCGCTTGATCTTGCTTTCGATGAGCGTGCTGACAGCTCGCTGGTGCGGGCGAAGGGACTCGAACCCCCACACCTTGCGGTACTGGAACCTAAATCCAGCGCGTCTACCAATTCCGCCACGCCCGCGCGCAAAAAAGAGCTTCAGCCTGCCCAATCCGGCCATTGCCCGGGCCGGGCAAACCCGGCCCGCCCGCAGGCGATTTGGCGCCTTCTATATCAAGGGTATCGGGGGAACGCCAGCAAAAGAGCTTTACTCCAGCCGTTTGAGAACGCCTGGCATCGCCTCGGGCAGATCCTCCGCGATCAGGCCGGTTCCAAGCGCCTTTCCCAGCTCGCCATGGAGCCAGACCCCGCAGGCTGTCGCCATGAAAGATTCCATGCCGCGGGCCAGCAGGCCTGCGATGATCCCGCCCAGCACGTCGCCTGAACCCGCCGTGCCCAGTTGCGGCCCGGCATTGGCGTTGATTGCGACCCGGCCGTCCGGCGCGGCGATCACGCTGTCGGCGCCCTTGAGCAGCACAACGGCACCCGATCTGGCCGCCGCCGCCCGGGTTCGCGCCGGTTTGGAGCCCGCCTGATCGCCGGTCAGATCGGGGAAAAGCCGCCGGAACTCCCCCTCATGCGGGGTCAGGACCACGGGCCGGGCCGGATTGGCCCTGATTTCATCAAAGAGGCCCGAGGGGGTGTCCGCATGGGCCGTGATCGCATCCGCGTCAAGGACGGTTGCCGCGCCGGAGGCCAGCACCGCCCTGACCAGCGGCCGGGTGCCCTCCCCCAGCCCAAGGCCCGGACCGATCAGACAGACATTGAGGCGGCGATCCGCAAGGATGCCCGCCAGTCCCTCCGGCCCCTTGAAGGATTTGAGCATGATTGTGGTGAGATGGGCTGCATTGACCAGCACGGCCTCTGGCGGCGAGGCGACGGTGACAAGCCCTGCCCCGGTCCGCAAAGCGGCCCTTGCCCCGAGTCGCGCGGCCCCGGTCGAGGCCGGCCCGCCACTGACGATGAGCGCATGACCCCGGTCATATTTGTGCCCGTCGAGTTTTATGTGCGGGAAATGGCTCCCCCAGAGCGACCGGTCATTCAGAAAGGTTTCGGGCTGGATCGTTTTCAGCACGGCGGGCGGGGTGCCGATGTCGGCGATCACCAGTTCTCCGCACCGGGCCCGGCCCGGATAGAGGTAATGTCCCGGTTTAGGACGTAAAAAGCTGACCGTGAGCGCAGCCTCGAACGACGTTCCCCGGATCGCGCCGCTGTCGCCATCGACGCCCGAGGGCACATCCACGGCAACAACCGGAATGCCTTCCCGGTTCACGCGCTCAATGAGATCGGCTGCGACGCCTTCGACGGGACGAGACAGTCCCGCCCCGAAAATCGCATCGACGATGAGCCGGGCCCCTGCGAAGCTGTCAGGACGCAGCGGCAGAACATCGCCGAACCATGCCGCCGCCGCCGATGCCGCATCGCCCTTGAGCGCGCTGTGCTCGCCGAGCAGATGGAGACTGACCGGCCAGCCCTGTTCTGCAAGCAACCGGGCGACGACAAAACCGTCTCCGCCATTATTGCCCGGCCCGCACAGCACCACCGTGTCGCAGGGCGCAAAGCGGGCGACAATCGCTTCGGCGATGCCGCGCCCGGCGCTCTCCATGAGCGCGATGCCGGGAATGCCGCTCGCGATCGCCAGCCGGTCGGCTTCCGCCATTTCGGCGACACTGAGAAGTTCAGGCATCAATTGACCTTGGTTGAGGCCTCCCGGCCCAGTTCCGCGACCGAGAGTACGCCGCCATCCGTGTTGAAAATATTCACGGAGCAATTGTCGGGCTGGAATATCGTGACCAGGTCATCCTTCTGTGCATGGCCGACGAGCACATTGACGGCAATGAAATGGCTGAAAACGATCGTATCCTGTGTCAACTCAAGCACCGCCTCGACCAGATTCCTGCGCCAGTCGAGCAGGGTCTGGACGAAATGCAGATGGTCGGCATTGGCCTCGGTCGAGGTCGCATCGGCCCATGTCCCCGACATGGTCTTGCGCAACCAGCCGACACGGGCGGCAACATCGTCGATGGGCGAGGGAATTTCGGCGACGCGAGGCTCAATGACAGGAACAAGGCTCCAGGCGGATGCCAGAGGCACGGCGGTTTCGCGGCAACGCTTCAGGGGCGAACTGACCAGAGGGAGCGGGCTGCCGGTTCGCCGCGCGATTTCAACGGCGGCAGCCTCCGCCTGTGCCTGACCTGTGGCGTCGAGGCCCGGATCCTTGTCAGCGTCCCAGCCCGCCGCCGCCTTGCCGTGCCGGATCATGTAGATGGTGGGCATGAAACACTCCCGGTTCAGATAACAAAGCTCAGATAAAGAAGTTCTGGCAAGCAGGTTACAGTCTACGCCTGTTCGCGAAAGAAGCGATGAAAGTTCGGCTGGCCGGTGTGCGCGGTCAGACCACCATCAACGACAAGGTTGATGCCGGTGATGTAGGACGCATCGTCGGACGCAAGGAACTGGATGGCTGCCGCCATTTCGTCGGGCTGCCCGGCGCGGGCCAGCGGCACGGTTCTGGCATATTCCGCCATGATCCGGTTGTCGGTGTGGAGAGCTGCGGCAAGCGGCGTCTGCACAAGGCCGGGCGAAATCGCATTGACGCGCACGCCATCCTTGCCGTGATCGAGCGCCAGTGTGCGCGTCATGTTGATGACGCCCGCCTTCGCCGCATTGTAGGCGGCAAAACCATAATCCCCGGCAATGCCGGAAATGGAAGCCGTGTTGACGATATTGCCCCGCGCCGCGATGAGATGAGGCATTGCCGCGCGGCAGGCGAAATAAACCGCATCAAGGTCGATGGCGAAAACCCGCCGCCATTCTTCCGGCGTTATTTCGGTGACATAGCCGAACGAGCCCACGCCTGCATTGTTGACCAGCACGTCGAGATGACCGAACTCCGCAATGGTTGTCTCGATCAGCCCATCTATGTCGGCCTGCTGGCTCACGTCCACCTTGCGGGTAAGCAGACGATGGCCGCCGAGCGAGAGGCCCAGCGTCTCGCGCTGTTCACCAAGAGCGTCCTCGTTGAGGTCGGCGAGCACGAGGGTTGCGCCTTCCCCGGCAAAACGCCGCGCGGCGGCGGCTCCGATGCCCGATGCGCCGCCGGTGATGACGACAACCTTGCCTTCAAATTTACCCATCAGTGCCTGCTCCCGGTTTTGTTTTATTTTGATTTTATCCCCGGAATAGAGCCGCCGGAGCAGAGGCATTGCAAGCGGTAAGGACACAACAAAGGATGAAGTTTCCGCAAATCGCTTGAGCCAATCCGGCGCCCTCTCATTCCGGCGTGAAAATGTTCAACCCGCTTTGGCTGGAACTTACCCTGCCCTTGCGGCCAAGCTGCTCGTTGGC
>JAATFR010000022.1 GCA_015655095.1 Hyphomicrobiales bacterium
ATGATCGAGGTGCAGATGGATATGATCCTTGTTGGGCCCGACGCCGCGCCCATCGCGGATTTCCATGGTCATGGCGCGGCTGACGACGTCGCGCGACGCCAGATCCTTCGCCGAGGGGGCATAGCGCTCCATGAAGCGCTCGCCCGCCGAATTGGTGAGGTAGCCGCCTTCGCCGCGCGCGCCTTCGGTGATGAGACACCCGGCCCCGTAGATTCCCGTCGGGTTGAACTGGACGAATTCCATATCCTGGAGCGGCAGCCCGGCGCGGATCACCATCGCATTGCCATCGCCGGTGCAGGTGTGCGCCGAAGTGGCTGAGAAATAGGCGCGGCCATAGCCGCCAGTGGCGAGAATGACGAGGCTGGAGCTGAAGCGGTGCAGTTCGCCCGTCGCCTGATCGAGCGCGACGACGCCCCGGCAGACGCCAGCATCGTCCATGATGAGGTCGATGCCGAAATATTCGATGAAGAACTCGGCCGAGTGGCGGACCGACTGGCCATAAAGCGTATGCAGAATGGCGTGGCCGGTGCGGTCGGCGGCGGCACAGGTGCGCTGGGCGATGCCCTCGCCGAAATTGGTGGTCATGCCGCCGAAGGGGCGCTGATAGATCTTGCCTTCCTCGGTCCGGCTGAACGGCACACCGAAATGCTCAAGCTCGAAAACCGCTTCCGGCGCATGGCGGCAGAGATATTCGATCGCGTCCTGATCACCGAGCCAGTCTGATCCCTTGACGGTGTCGTACATGTGCCAGCGCCAGTCGTCCGGGCCCATATTGCCGAGCGAGGCCGAGATGCCGCCCTGCGCCGCAACCGTGTGGCTGCGCGTCGGAAACACCTTGGTGATGCAGGCTGTCTTCAGGCCACGCTCGACGCAGCCAAGCGTGGCGCGAAGCCCCGCCCCGCCCGCGCCGACAACGACGACATCGAAGGTATGATCGTGGAACTTGTAGTCCTGAGAAATGGCCATGGTCGTGTCACTCTTTCACAGATTACGCGCCGAAGCCGATCTTCAGCACCGCGTAAACGCAGGCGAGACCAACCAGTATGGCAAAGAAGCTGTTTGCAAGAAGGGTCAGCACCTTGGCGCCCTCAGCGATCACGTAATCCTCGATAATGACCTGCATGCCGATCCGCATGTGGTAGATGCCTGCGCCGACCAGCGCGAGCAGCGCGATGGCGACAATCGGCATCCCGACATAATGACGGACCGTCAGATAATCCGCGCCGGTGAGGGCGACAACAGAGGCGATGAGGAAAATAGCGAGCGGCACCAGGGCGAAAGCCGTGGCCCGCTGGGCCCAGAAATGTTCCGTGCCGGTTTTGGCCGAGCCGAGCCCGCGAACGCGGCTCAGGGGTGTACGCATATCCGACATTCAGAGCACTCCCGACAGAACAAAGGCGAGACCCCAGACAATCACGGTCAGGACAAGCGAGCCGATAATCGAGGCCCAGCCCAGCGTGTTGGCGGTCTTGAGATCGAAACCCCGGCCGGTATCCCAGAGGAAATGGCGCAGGCCGCCCAGCATGTGGTGCAGCAGCGCCCAAGTGTATCCGAGCAGCACGAGCTTGCCGATAATGCTGGAGATGAACCATTCAAACCAGCCATAGGCCTCAGGCCCGCTGGCCAGCGCCACCAGCCACCACGCCAGAAGCAGTGTGCCGAAATAAAGCGCGCCGCCAGTGATGCGATGGACGATGGACATCGTCATCGTAATTGTAGGCCGGTAGACCTGTAGATGGGGGGACAGGGGTCTTGCCGATTTCGTCTCAGCCATGACGGGCAACCTTCAGAACCAGATACGGGTGTTTCCCTCTATTAGCCCGCCATTCGCTGCAAAGCAAACCCGATCCGCAAGAAGGGACTTTTCTCGCAAATGCCCGGAAACATTGAACTCCTTGCAGTTGCGAGGCACTTGCAGAATGCGGCTCGCGGGACAGTTTGTAATACAATCCATATGGGGAATGACGCTACGCTTTGCTGATAGAGCCCAAATACCGTTATATATTGAGAATAATTTTAATTAACTAATTGTGTTCTATTCATTTCGGGACTAAAGACTCGCCGACAGAGCTCTCTGGCTGTCTATCAGGTAAAAACAATCACAAACCTGCGATTTGAGACCGTTTATTAATCGGTATGAATAGCGTTCAGGCGACGGGGTTCGATGGGCGGCCACAATTTGGCCGGCTCCTTGTTCAATTGGAAATTTCCCGGGTGCTGGGCAGGGGGTCGATATCTGGAAGCTTGCGTCCAGATTGTCCATTCAGACATGGATGTCAGGGGAAGGAGGGGGGCGATGAGTGCAAGTCAGCTTTTGACCCTGGTCAACCCTGTTCTCGCCCTTCTGGTCGCAACGATGTTCTTCCTGTTGTGGCTGAACCAGAGAAATCGCCCCTACATCATTTATTTCGCGGCTGCCTTCCTTGTGATGGCAATCGCAATATGCTCGCAGGTTTTCATTATCCCCCGCAATGAAGGCCTCAACGCGATCACTATCTGCGCCTTATATCTGGCCGGACTGATTATCCTGTCAGCCGGTATTTTAAAAAGAGCTGATATTAACTTCGATTATTTGTCATTCGGACTCATATTTTCTGTAACCATTTTCCTCGTATATTATTTTTTCTATGTAAAATTCGATTTTTCCATGCGCGTTTATGTTGATAACTTCAGCGCAGGAATAGTTCTGCTTGTCACCGCTTTCAAGATCCGCCATTTCCGTCGCGGTTCACCAATAGACGGCACGCTTTTCTGGCTTCTCCTGTTTACGGGCTTGCATTTTTTTCCTCGCACGATCCTGACCATGTCGCCCGGCACCCCGAATCCGGATGCCATCCGCTTTTTCGGCTCGACTTTCTGGCTGGTTTTTAGTCTGTCGGCCGCCATTTCATTTTTAGCCCTCGCGTTTTTGCTGTTCTGGGCTG
>JAATFR010000035.1 GCA_015655095.1 Hyphomicrobiales bacterium
GGCAAGGCGATCTGGGACATTCTGGGCAAGGGCATCGACCCCGACATCGTTTTCGAGCATCCCGGCGAACAGACCTTTCCGGTCTCCTGCATGGTCGCCAAGCGCGGTGGCATGATTGTGTTCTGCGCGGGCACCAGCGGCTTCAACCTCACCTTTGACGCGCGTTTCGTCTGGATGCGCCAGAAGCGTATTCAAGGCTCGCATTTCGCCCATCTCAAGCAGGCGGCGGCCGCCAACCAGCTCGTCATCGAGCGGCGCATCGATCCGGGCATGTCGGAAGTCTTCCCCTGGAGCGACATTCCCAAGGCGCATACCAAGATGTGGAAAAACCAGCATCTGCCCGGCAACATGGCCGTGCTGGTTTCAGCCAAGCGCACGGGTCTTCGCACCTTCGAGGACGCTGTCGAGGCCGGCAACGGCGGTTGACGCTCTGCATGGAGACGAAACCCGCCAGCGCCTGGTCCCCGTCGAAAAGAACAATGCTCCAAGGATAATGCCATGAGTCTTGCCGTCACAGATGCCCCGCTCATTCTCGATGATCTCGTGCCGCTGGCCCAGGATGCGCTTGCTTCGGCGGAAACGCTGCTTGCCCGGGCAAAGCTCACAGTCCGGGAAAAGGTGAGCGTCGAGGGCAAGGTTTCAGCCGCCGCGATCGAGCGCGAGCAGTTCGCCGCCCACGGGCTGGCCTGGCTCGCCACCTATGTCGAGGCGCTGAAACAGCTTGCCGCCTATGCCGCACGCATGAAGGAAGAAGGCCGCTTCGGCGAGATCGAGCAACTGATCGTGCAGGCGGCCTTTGGCGAATATCTCTGGCAGATCGCGGGCGGCATTCCCATGAGTCAGGGCGAGCTTGTCCGCCCGCAGGATCTGGGGCTAACCGAAGCGGATGTGAGCGCCTACTTCAGCTCCTCCGTCAACAAACTGATCCGTTCGGGCAACACCGCGCCGGTGCGCGCGCGCCTTGGCGAATTGATCAATGATTATAATGGCGCAACCTTCGGCGATACCGGCCTTGAGGACACCTATCAGGCGATCCGCGAGCAGATGCGCCGCTTTGCCGACGACAAGGTCGTGCCTTTCGCTCATGAATGGCACCTCAAGGACGATTACATTCCGCTCGACGTGCTGGGGCAGATGGCGGAGCTTGGCGTCTTCGGACTCACCATCCCGGAGGAGTATGGCGGGCTTGGCCTCGGCAAGGAATCCATGTGCGTGGTTTCCGAGGAGCTGTCGCGCGGCTACATCGGCGTCGGCTCGCTCGGCACCCGCTCGGAAATCGCCGCCGAACTCATTCTGGGTGGTGGCACCGAAGAGCAAAAGCAGAGCTGGCTGCCCAAGATCGCCTCGGGCGAAAAACTGCCGACCGCCGTTTTCACCGAGCCCAACACGGGCTCCGACCTCGCCTCGCTGCGCACGCGCGGGCGCAAACAGGGCGACGTCTACAAGATCACCGGCAACAAGACATGGATTACTCATGCGGCGCGGGCCGATGTGATGACGCTCCTCTGCCGCACCTCGGATGCGCCGGGCTACAAGGGCCTTTCCATGCTGCTCGCTGAAAAGCCGCGCGGCAATGATGCCGAGCCTTTTCCGGCGCCGGGCATGACCGGCGGCGAGATCGAGGTGCTCGGCTATCGCGGCATGAAGGAATTCGAGATCGGCTTTGACGATTTCGAGGTGAAGGCCGAAAACCTGCTCGGCGGCGAGGAAGGCCAGGGCTTCAAGCAACTGATGCAGACCTTTGAGAGCGCTCGCATCCAGACGGCGGCGCGGGCCGTGGGCGTGGCCCAGTGCGCGTTCGAGCTGGGGCTCAAATATGCGCAGGAACGCGTCCAGTTCGGCAAGCCGATCTATTCGTTCCCGCGCGTCTTCGGCAAGCTGGTGATGATGGCGGTCGAGATCATGGTGGCGCGCCAGATCACCTATTTCGCCGCGCGCGAGAAGGATTCAGGCCGGCGTTGCGATCTGGAGGCGGGCATGGCCAAGCTGCTGGCAGCGCGCGTAGCCTGGGCGGCGGCGGATAATGCGCTTCAGATCCATGGTGGTAACGGTTTCGCGCTTGAATATCCGGTCAGCCGTGTACTCTGCGACGCGCGCATTCTCAATATCTTTGAGGGGGCGGCTGAAATTCAGGCGCAGGTGATCGCGCGCCGTCTGCTGGAAGGTGGCAACTGACGTGATGGCCCGTATCGCCGGAATTGCCGGCTTGCTCACCGCCCTTGTAGCGGCAGCCGCCTTGCCCGGCTGCACGGCCGTCAATGTCCTGACCCACAGCGTCGACAATGACCCGGTCAATGCGCCGAGCGGCCGCTACAAGCTTGATGCCGATCACTGGAGCATTCTCTTCGACGTCGATCATCTGGGCTATTCGCACTTTGTCAGCCGTTTCGACAAGGCGAGCGCCACCCTCGATTTCGTGAGCAAGGACCCGACCGCCAGCCGTATCGAGGTGGAGATCGAAGCGGCAAGCGTCGACACCAGGGTTCCTGCGCTCGACGCCATGGTCAAGGGCTCCGACATGTTCGATGCCGGCGCCTATCCCAAAATCAGCTTCAGGAGCACGAAGCTGGAGCGGACCGGCCCCGATCAGGGCGTCATGACCGGCGATCTGACCATCCGCGGCCAGACGCATCCGGTCAGCCTCAACGTCACCTTCAACGGCGCATCGCCCAATCCGCTGACCGGCAAGGAAACCCTTGGCTTTTCCGCGCAGGGAGCGTTCAGCCGGGCTGATTTCCATCTGGGAAGCTGGTATCCGGCGGTTGGCAACGAGGTCCATGTCGCGATCCAGGCCGAGTTCGACCGCGAGGGCTGAAAGCCCGGCCTGTAGTGGAACAGGCGTTGACGTCTGCGTCTCCCTGTCGTCTGTCCTTTGGCCTATGATGGGTTAGGGTGGCGTCTGTTTCATGGCACATGAGCCATCCCCTGCCCTTAATCTACCGGATGCCCGGGAAGAAAAGAGAAGAACGAAAATGACGGGTTTCGTCCAATATCTTGGCCCCATCGCTGTTGTTGCCGTCGTCGCGGTGCTGGTGGCGGGCCTCGTCAATATGATGCGGGGTGGTTCCTCCAACCGCTCCCAGAAGCTGATGCGCCTGCGGGTCCTGCTCCAGTTCGTCGCCATCATTATCCTGATGCTCGGCCTTTACCTGACCAGCCGCTGAAACGCCGGTTTAGGCGAGACGGATGGAGCCGGGGCTGCCATTA
The DNA here is from genome assembly GCA_015655095.1 of Hyphomicrobiales bacterium. Classification (GTDB taxonomy): domain Bacteria; phylum Pseudomonadota; class Alphaproteobacteria; order Parvibaculales; family Parvibaculaceae; genus JAATFR01. The sequence goes on from JAATFR010000035.1 coordinate 3,208, forward strand.
TGTCCTTTCATGAGAGGTTTTAGAGGACAGGATTGATGACAAGGCGCACCGAGCAGAAGGCGCGCTCGCATGGAACCATTGTGGCGGCGGCTGCCAGGCGCATCCGTCTCCAGGGCATCCGCGACATGGGGGTCGCCGATGTGATGGCCGACGCAGGCCTCACCCATGGCGGCTTTTACGCTCACTTCAAAAACAAGGACGCACTGGTCACCGAGGCCATCGGCGCAACTGCAGGATTTTATGAAAGCTGGCTGTCGCAGGTGGGCGAAAAGCCCGAGCTGGAACGGCTTGGCGCTACCGCGCGCGCCTATCTCACCCGCGAGCATCGCGACCATCGCGAGAGCGGCTGTTTTTTCGCCACCGTCGGCCATGAGGTCGCCATCGGCCCCGAGGATCACCGCAAGGCGATCGAGGCGCAACTGGCCGGGACGGCGCAGGCTCTCAGCGCCATCATCGGCACGGGCATCGATCAGGGCGCGGGTGACCGGGCGCTCGCCGCCATCTCCCTGTGCGTGGGCGCCATGACCCTCGCCCGCGCTGTCAGCAGCGTGCCCCTGTCGGAGCGGCTGCTCAGGGCCGGATGTGAATTCCTGAGCGAAACGGAGAGCAATATTGTCAGGCTCCGGGAGCACGATAAGCATAAAAAGCTCAAGAAACTCAAAAAGAAGTCAAAAAAGAGAAAGCTGGACGCTGCTGACGTCTAGGCTGCATCCAGCCTGCATTGGCTGAATTTTCCGGGAGACGGAGATGGTTACGCTCAACCGCATTTACACGCGAACTGGCGATGACGGGACGACGGCGCTTGCCACCGGCGGGCGGCTCGTCAAGCACCATATCCGGGTATCGAGCTATGGCACGGTGGATGAAACCAACGCCGCCATCGGCCTTGCCCGGCTCCACACGCTCACGGAAGCCCCCGACCTCGATGCCGTGCTGGGCCGCATCCAGAACGATCTGTTCGATCTCGGGGCCGATCTCGCAACCCCGGATAATGGCGAAAAGCTGGACTATGAGCCGCTGCGCATCATTCAGGCGCAGGTGGACAACATGGAGCGCGAAATCGACCGGTTCAACAAGGATCTGGCGCCGCTGCGCTCCTTCATCCTGCCGGGCGGCACGCCGGGCGCGGCCCATCTCCATCTCGCCCGCACGGTCTGCCGCAGGGCGGAGCGTCTGATCGTCGAACTCTCGCAGGTCGAGGGCGAAACCGTCAGCGGCCCGGCGATCAAATATATGAACCGGCTTTCCGATTTCCTGTTCGTGGCCTCCCGCTATCTCAATGCCAGAGCATCCGGGGATATCCTCTGGGTCCCCGGCGCAAACCGCTGAAACCCGCCCGGGGGCCAGTTCAGGGACCGGCTCAAGGAAACGGCAGAGGCGATTGCGCGGGCGCGAAACCCTTAAGGTCCGCCCACGGAATCAAGCAGTCGAAAGCCCCTTCCGCATAGGCCCCGATGTCATAGGGGTTGTAATGGACCGCCGCCCCATCCTTGCTGATGATCCAGTCCGCATCCTCTTTCATGTTGGCGGCAATGGCGTCATCGGTCATGAAGCTGTCGGTCGCCGGGTCCTCATATTTGCTTTTGATCTTCCCGAGCACGCCACGGCAGAAGGCCGTTGCCTCCTTGAGCTTTGCCGGCGCAACGATGTCGCCTGCTTTCAGCGGCCGGTTGAGTTTCGTCAATATGTTGACGCCCTGCACTGTCGACATGCCATGCGCCCCTCCGCTGTCCTCATAGATTGAAAGCGCGACCGACACGAGCTCCGGCGAGGCATAGGGGATCGTGTAGGTCTGCATGTACTGATAGCCCGCCGCGCTGCCGCCCATGTCCTTCTTGCTGACCTTGCGCCATTCGCCATCTCCCTCCGCCGCCTTTTTGATGGCTGCGTTGATCAGGCTGAGACCGGGCGTCGAGGCTTCAGGCACCTGCGGATAGATCAGGGTGGCGGAAAGCTTGAAGGAAGGGTCGATCCGCCCGTCAATGGCGGCGACGAAAACGGGCGCACCGGCAAGCGCAAGCTCGGGCCTTGGGTTGAGCGCAAGGGTCCGGGCCTTTGTCTGGACCAGCATGCAATCATTATCGACCGGGGTCTTGTCCTCTCCGCCGGTACAAATCTTGTTGCGCGTTTCCAGCCATGCCCGCTGCTGATTCCGCAGGAAAACGGCGCGGGACAGGGTCAGACTCTTCTTCAGCGCCTCATATGCCGTCGCCATCTCGTCGTCGGCTGTCTTCAACGCCGGATCGGCGCAGATGGCTTTCGAGATATTGTCGCTTGCCTTGCCACAATCGAAGGCAAGCGCCGGACCTGCCCTCAATATGAACAGAAAAGATATGGCGACGATCAGGGAAACGAAGCGCATGGGAGAGATCCTTGTTGAGGGCGCAAGCATGGCATGAATTGACCGGGCTGAAACCGGATTTTCCGCAAGAGGCTTCATCTCTATGGTCGCGATCTTCGGAATACTCACAGGGAGTTGACAGGCATCGCTTTTTATAAACCAAATATGGCGCAGATCCTCACCCATAGAACATAATAAAAGGTTCCTTTTTCGGCTCATATTTATCAATCTGCATAAGCGAGTACATCCGATATGGCATAGATGGAGGACCTGTTCCCCTCCTGCCCTGTTCAGAGGGCTTCCCGGCAGCTGGCCCCATCCGCTTCAGGCGGCGTCCGCCGTCCTGTGGGCGGGCGCCGGAAATCGATCATGAAAGCGCCCTTTAACCCGTTTATTTGTAAGGGATTGCGACCCTTTCACCGGTAGGCGTCCCCCGGTTATTGCGAATGACCACGGAACCTTTCGCATTCGTTGACAAGGGGCGTAAGTGCCGACTAGGTTGCCGCACCATACCGGTCGCTTTAACTCACATGACGCCGGCCTGATCTTCCCGAATGATGGGTTTGCCGTGGGGTTCCTCCCCATGCCTGTCACGCGGGATTCCGCACGAGGGGGCGTTCCCGGATGCTTATCCGGGGCGGAGTGGCGGTCCCCGCGGAACCAAGGCCGCCGTTTGGCAACACGCAGGAGTGCACCGCATGAAAGTGCTCGTACCCGTGAAGCGGGTTGTCGACTACAACGTGAAGATCCGCGTCAAATCGGATCAAACGGGTGTCGAGCTCGCCAACGTGAAGATGTCCATGAATCCCTTCGACGAAATCGGCGTCGAAGAAGCCGTCCGCCTCAAGGAAGCCGGCAAGGCGACCGAGGTCGTCGTTGTCTCCATCGGGCCTGGCGGCGCGAGCGAAACGCTCCGCACTGCGCTTGCCATGGGCGCTGACCGGGGCATCCTGGTCAAGACGGACGAAACCGTTGAACCCCTCAATGTTGCCAAGATCCTCAAGGGCGTCGTCGAGGCTGAAAAGCCTGACATCGTCATTCTGGGCAAGCAGGCCATCGACGATGACTGCAACCAGACGGGTCAGATGCTCGCCGCCCTGCTCGGCTGGCCGCAAGGCACCTTCGCCTCCAAGGTGGAAGTGAGCGACAGCAAGCTTGTCGTCACCCGCGAGGTCGATGGCGGTCTCCAGACCCTCAACCTGAAGCTTCCCGCCGTGGTCACCACGGACCTTCGCCTCAATGAGCCGCGCTATGCATCGCTGCCCAACATCATGAAGGCGAAGAAGAAGCCGATCGATGAGAAGGCCCCAGGCAACTTCGGCATCGAGCTTTCGACCCGCCTTCAGGTGCTCAAGGTAACAGAGCCGCCGCAGCGCAAGGCCGGTATCAAGGTCGAGAGTGTTGCCGAGCTTGTGTCAAAGCTCAAGGAAGCGGGAGTGATCGGATGACAACCCTCGTAATCGCTGAACATAACAACGACTCGCTGAACGACGCCACGGCCAAGACCGTGACCGCCGCCTCCAGGATCGGCGGCGACGTGCATGTGCTCGTGATCGGCCAGAATGTGGGGGGCGCCGCCGAGGCGGCCTCGAAGATCACCGGCGTGACCAAGGTTCTCGTCGCCGACGACGCGGAATACGCCCACCCGGTCGCCGAGCCGCTGGCGGCTCTGGTCGTCAGCCTCGCCGGTTCGTATGACGCGATCCTGTCGCCCGCCACCACCATCGGCAAGAACTTCATGCCGCGCGTGGCCGCTCTCCTCGACGTGCAGCAGATCTCGGAAATCACCGATGTTCATGGCGCGGACACGTTCGAGCGTCCAATCTATGCGGGCAATGCGATCCAGACCGTGAAATCGGTCGATGCCAAGAAGGTCATCACGGTTCGCACCACCGCCTTCCCCTCGGCCCCCGCGGGTGGCTCGGCAGCCATCGAAAAGATCGCGGCTGTCGCAAACCCCGGCATCTCCGAATGGGTTGACGAGAAGCTGACGAAGTCCGACCGGCCGGAACTGACCTCCGCCAAGATCATCATCTCCGGTGGCCGCGGCATGCAGTCGGGCGACAATTTCCACATGCTGGAAAAGGTTGCGGACAAGCTCGGCGCGGCGGTTGGCGCTTCCCGCGCCGCAGTCGATGCGGGCTTCGTGCCCAACGATTACCAGGTTGGCCAGACCGGCAAGGTCGTCGCCCCGAACCTCTACATCGCGGTCGGCATCTCCGGCGCCATCCAGCATCTGGCGGGCATGAAGGACTCCAAGGTGATCGTCGCGATCAACAAGGATGAGGAAGCCCCGATCTTCCAGGTGGCCGACTATGGCCTCGTCGCCGACCTGTTCACGGCTGTGCCAGAACTGGAAAGCGAACTCGGCAAAATCGGTCTCTGATCCCCTTTCAATCTGAAAAAATGGCGCGGCCCGCAAAAAGCAGGCCGCGCCATTTGTTTGTGCGGTAGCGAACCGGACGATAATGTTGCACCATATGTATCCATGAGGATGGTCGATGCCGCACAGGGGCGGCCGACAGGCAGAGTAAGCAGGCAAGTTTCGATGAGCATCAAGCAGATCGGCGTCATTGGCGCCGGCCAGATGGGTAATGGCATCGCTCATGTGTGCGCCCTCTCCGGTTATCAGGTTCTGCTCAACGACATCACGACCGACCGGATCGAGAAGGGGATTGCCACCATTACCGGCAATCTGGCCCGCCAGGTCGCCCGGGGGCACATCAAGGAAGAGCAGCGCGATGCGGCTCTTGACCGCATCCACCCCGCCGACAGCATGGAGGCCTTCGAGACCTGCGATCTGGTGATTGAATCGGCCATTGAGGACGAGACGGTCAAGCGCAAGATATTTGCCCAGCTCTGTCCATCGCTGAAAAGCGAAGCGCTCGTCGCCACCAACACCTCCTCGATCTCGATCACGAGGCTTGCCGCCTCGACCGACCGGCCAGAGCGCTTCATGGGCATGCATTTCATGAACCCGGTGCCGGTGATGGAACTGGTGGAACTGATCCGGGGAATCGCCACGGACGATGATACCTACAAGACCATGAACCAGCTCGTCGTCGATCTGGGCAAGACCGCCGCCAACTCGGAAGATTTCCCCGCTTTCATCGTCAACCGTATCCTGCTGCCCATGATCAATGAGGCGGTCTACACGCTTTATGAGGGGGTGGGGACGGTCGAGAATATCGACAAGGCGATGAAACTCGGCGCGAACCATCCAATGGGACCGCTGCAACTGGCGGACTTCATCGGGCTCGACACCTGCCTCTCGATCATGCACGTGCTTTATGAAGGTCTGGCGGACTCGAAATACCGCCCCTGTCCGCTCCTGACCAAATATGTCGAGGCAGGCTGGCTCGGTCGCAAGACCCAGCGCGGTTTCTACGATTATCGCGGCGAACACCCGATCCCGACGCGCTGAACGGCCGGCCTAGCTGTAGCGGGCTTCCCGCTTTTCGCCCGCCGCGCCCTTGCGGACCTCGCCCAGCGCCCATTCGATATCCGCGAGATAGGTATCCGCCACTTCCAGATGGAAGGGCGAGAGCATCAGATGGAGCCCCTTTGGCTCGGTCGTCAGGCTGGTGAACCAGCCGCGCTCGAAAAGCTTGCCCCAGACCGCCATGCAATCCACATCCTCGCGGGTAAAGGCGAGAAGCCCCAGCTGAGGCTGGCCGATGACGGTAAAGCCAAGCGCCCTTACCCCGGCCTCGATTTTTTCGCGCGCATCCGTCACCTGCCTGTGCTTGACGCGATAACCCTCAACCCCCAGGAAATTCATGACGGCCCAGGCCGCCGAGATGGCGCCGCCGGGACGGGTACCCGCCAGCGTCGGCGTCACCATGCGCCCACCGGGCCAGTCACTGACATCGAAGATCATGTGGGCCCGCAGCGCCTCCGAGCGGAAGAACACGGTGGACGCGCCCTTGGCGCAGAAACCATATTTATGCAGATCGGCGGATATGGAGCTGACGCCGGGCACGGCAAAATCAAAAGGCGCGATGTCCGCGCCGTTCATGCGCACGAATGGGGCTGCATAGCCGCCGACGCAGGCATCGACATGGAGCCAGAGACCGCGCGCCTCGGCAAGACGCCCCAGATCCTCGATCGGGTCTATCAGGCCATACGGGAAGCAGGGCGCGGAGCCCGCGATCATGATGGTGTTGGCGTCCGCCGCCGCGCCAATGGCTTCTACGTCCGCCAGAAAACTCTTCAGGGGCACGCGCCGGACCTCGATTTCCATCATTTTCGCCGCTTTGTCGAAGGCGAGATGGGCGCTTCTGGGCAGGACGATGTTGGGCGTGCCGACGAGACCTTTCGAGCGGGCGTAATCGCGCGCGGTCTTCATCGCCATGCTGATTGAATCGGTGCCGCCGGACGTCATGTTGCCGACTGAACCCTCCGGTCCGTGAAGGAGGGAAAGGCCGAAGCCGACGACCTCCTCCTCCATCTTTTTTAGGCTCGGAAAGGCCATCGGCCCAAGCCCGTTCTCAGACATGAACAGGGCATAGGCTTCCTTCTGCACGGCGAGGACTTCCGGCCCGGCGTTGAAAACATAGACGGCGGTTTTGCCCTCGCGCCATTTCACGTCATGGTCGCCGCTGGCGATCATGCGGGCTTTCAGGGTTTCCCAGTCCGTGCCGTGCTCAGGCAATGCCGCCGCCATGTTTTGTCCCCTAATTGCCCGCCAGCGCGTCCGCGCCCGCATCGCCCAGCTTCGAGCCGCCATCACAGTCGATGATCGAACCGGTAATGTATTTGGCATTGTGGGTCGAAAGGAAGAGCGCGGTGTCGGCAATATCGGTCTTGGTGCCGTAATCGCGCAGGGCGATCCGCGCCTTGATAGCCTTTTCCGCTTCCGGGCTGCCTGCGAGGCGCAACATGCCCTCGGTTTCGGCGATAGGGCCGGGGGAGATGGCGTTGACCCGTACGCCCGCAGGCCCCCATTCCATGGCAAGGCACTTGGTCAGCATGTTGATGCCCGCCTTGGCCGCGCAGACATGGGCCTGGAACAGGGACGGGTTGACCGCCTGGGGGGCGGTGATCGAGATCAGCGATGCGCCGGGACGGTTCAGATACTGGAACGAGGCGCGCAGCACGTGGAAGGTGCCAACAAGATCAATGTCGACCACGGTCTTGAACCCGTTGGACGACATGCCAAGCGCAGGGGCGACGAAATTGCCCGCCGCGCCCGATACGACCACGTCGATCTTGCCGAACTTGTCATGGACGGCCTTGAAGGCGGCATCGACGCTGTCGAAATTGCGCACATCAGCCGCAATGCCCAAAGCCTCATGACCTTCGTCGGTCATGGTTTTGGCGGCCGCCGCGATTTTTTCCGCGCTGCGGCTGATGATGGCGACCTTTGCGCCGTGCCGGGCGAAATGCTGGGCAATACCCAGATTGATGCCGCTGGAAGCCCCTGCAATGAAGGCGACCTTGCCCGCGAGTACCTTTTCCTTGAATGCGTCCTGCATGGAATCCTGCCTGTTCGTGTGATTTTGCCCGGCATGAAGCCCGCAAAAGAAAGGACGCGCAAGAACAGACGGCGTCCCGAAACGGATGACGCAGGGGCGGATTCGTTCAAAAACTTGTCCCCGGAGCTCCCTCAGCCCCTA
>JAATFR010000078.1 GCA_015655095.1 Hyphomicrobiales bacterium
GATCCAGGAAGTCCCAAAGCTTCCGGTTCATGACGTCATAGCTGTTGGCCCGCAGGACATCGGGCTGCTGCACGAACCGATGCTCTCCCGGTGATGCCAGATCGCTCCCGGATGCCGCGATCAGCAACTCGATGACATCCGGCGTGAATTCCATGTGGCATTGAAATCCGTATGCCAGTTCCCCGTACTCGATGATCTGGCGGGGGCAGCCTTCGCTGTATGCGATAACCCTTGAGTTTCCGGTCAGGCCGGGCATATCGCTATGCCAATGACCAGCGTCCAGGGTATCGCCAAAGTGGGCAAACCTGGGGTTGGCCCTTCCTTCATCCGTGAGCATGATCGGGAAATTCCCGATCTCCTTCTCCGGGCTATGCGCATGTGGAGCGCCGAGAGCCGTACCGAGCAACTGCGCGCCCAGGCATACGCCGACGACCGCTTTGTGTGCTGCGACGCATTCCGCGATCAGCGCGCATTCGGCCGCCGCATGGAAGTGGGGGCACTCCTCCGGAGTCGTCGACGGTGATTGCGGCCCACCCATGATAACGAGCAGGTCGATGTTCTCGATCGATTGAGGCAATGGCTCATGGGCATAAACGCGCGAGTATGTTGCTTCGTACCCACGCTCTCGAACCCATGTTTCATAGGCTCCCGGCGCCTCGAAGGATTCATGGACCACGAAATGTATTCTCATGATGCCCTTTCTTTCTACCAGGCACACGTGCGAGCCGTGAGTACAGGCCAGGCAGTCTTCGATGGGCAGGGCCAAAACCTCCCCCCTTGATGAACCGGCCAAATTCGGCATCGCGATCATTATAAACAAAAAACCCCGGCTTTTGAGGCCGGGGTTCTCGATCCGATCCAGCCCCATGCCGGGGCCATAATGAACCGTCAGTTGCGCTGGTTGCCGAAAAGCTGGAGCAGCATCAGGAACATGTTGATGAAGTTGAGGTAGAGCGACAACGCGCCCATGATCGCCTTCTTGCCTGCGGCGGCGGCAGCGTCCCCGACCCAGTACATCTCCTTGATGCGCTGGGTGTCATAGGCAGTGAGGCCCGCGAACACCAGCACGCCGATAATCGAGATGACGAACTGCATCATGGTCGACTGCAGGAACAGATTCACCAGCGAGGCGATGATGATGCCGAAAAGACCCATCATCAGGAACGAGCCGAAGCCCGAAAGATCCCGCTTCGTCGTGTAGCCATAAAGGCTGAGCGCGCCGAACGACGCCGCCGTGATGAAGAACACGCGGGTAATGCTGACGCCCGTATAGACGAGGAAGATGCTGGAGAGCGACAGCCCCATCAGGCCTGCGAAGGCCCAGAACGAGATCTGCGCCGCGCTGAGGCTCATCTTGCTCACCCTGAAGCTCAGGAAGAACACCATGGCGAGCGGGGCCAGCATGACGACCCACTTAAGCGGGCTTGCGTAAATGGCGTTGCCGAAGCCCGTAAGCGCAAGGCCTTCCGGCGTTGCGACGACAGCGGCCTGAAAGGTCGCCCAGGCGACAAGGCCCGTGAGCCCAAGCCCGACGGCCATGTAATTGTAAACGGAGAGCATGTAGGAACGCAGGCCCTGGTCGACTGCGACAGCGCCCTGAGCGCCGCTGCGTACCTGGAAACGATCCTGATTGAATTCAGCCATCTCTATAAAACCTCCCGGAGAGAGTTATCCCCAATATCATCTTCCATAGCCTTCAATTCAAGGAAAACCGCTATGGGTAAATTATGAACCTTTCGCAAGGTACGTCCCGGACTGCGTTTTACAGCAATTTCTTGCCATTATGGGTCAATCCTCGCGCAGAATTCGGGCCGAGGGCACTGAAAGGATACGAAAAGAGCCTGCAAGCCCCAGCGCAACCGTGGCCAGCACCGAACCGATGAGCGTGAAGCCCAGCACAGCCCAGGGCATCGACCATTTGAAACCCATCACTTCCACTACCACCAGATAAGAGGCAAACGAACCAGAGAGCGCCGCCACCAGCGCGGTGCAGAAGCCGAGCAGGGCGAATTCCGTCGCCTGAATGGCCAGCACCCGGGCCCGGGTTGCGCCCAGCACTTTCAGCAGCACCGCTTCGCGGGCGCGGGCGCGAAAACTCGCGCCGATGGCCCCCGCCAGAACCAGCACGCCTGCCATCAGCGTGACAATGCTGGTGGTGCGGATCGCGAGGTTGAAGTTGCCGAGCAACTGGTTCGCCGCGTCGAGCGCTTCCTTGACCCGGATTGAGGTCACATTGGGAAACGTGCGGGCAATAACCGTTTCCAGCGCCTGTTCGCCCTGCGCCGCCATGGTCACGGTCGCAAGCTCGGTATAGGGCGCGCCTTCGAGCGCGCCGGGGGAGAAGACCAGCACGAAATTGATGCCGAGGCTGGTCCAGTCCACATCACGGGTATTGGCGATGGTCGCCGTCAGGTCGCGGCCCAGCACATTGACGGTGATGCTGTCGCCGATGCCGACGCCAAAGCCCCTGGCGATGTCCTTCGTCATGGAAACGAGAAGCGGCCCTTTATAGTCGGCGGGCCACCATTTGCCCTGCGCCAGCGTCGAGCCGCGCGGCAGCGTCGGCGAGAAAGTCATGCCCCGGTCGCCCTTGAGAGCCCACTGGGCGTCGGACGCGACCTTCATGTTGGCCGCGCTCTGCCCTTTGACCGAGACGATGCGGCCCCGCAGCATGGGCACCCGCTCGAAAGCGCTGACGCCCGGCTGTTTTGCAATCAGCGCGGCGAACTGGTCCGCCTGATTGCGCTGTATGTCGACGAAAAAGAACGAGGGCGCGCGCGCGGGCAGGTCTCTGGCAATCGCGGAGGTCAGGTTGCGGTCGATCAGCGACACCGTGACGAGCAGCGTCAGCCCAAGCCCGAGCGACAGCATGACCGCCACCGTCGGCGCGCCGGGCCGGTGCAGGTTGGCAAGGGCCAGACGCAGTTCGGGACGGCGCAGGCGCGGCGCGCGGGCCGCCAGCGCCATCACGGCCATGGCCGCCAGACGCAGCAGCAGAAACACGCCCGCTGCGCCAAGCACGAACCAGAGCGCGAAAAGTGGTCGATCCGCCGTGGCAATGGCAAGCAACGCCAGCGCCAGCAGGCTCAAACCCGCCGCCGCCGCATAGGCCGGGCGGGGCCAGCGCCGGGCGGGCGCGACCAGTTCGCGGAACAGGCTCGCAGCGGGAATGTCGCGGGCGCGGGCGACCGGCCAGATGGCGAAGGCAAGCGCCGTCAGCAGGCCATAGGCGGCGGCCACGACGAGCGGCGCGGGATAGAGACCGAAGCTCACGGGGATCGGCAGCAGGGTCCCCGCCACCCCCTTCATCACGACCGGGACCAGCGCGCCGGGCACGAGCCCTCCAAGCGTGCCGAGGCTCGCCAGCACCATCACCTGCATCAGATAGATGCGGAACACCAGATCGCCGGTCGCGCCGAGGCATTTCAGGGTCGCGATCGTTTCCCGCTTGCCGTCGATATAGCTTTTGACCGCATTGGCGACGCCGACGCCGCCCACCAGAAGCGCCGTCAACCCGACAAAGGAAAGAAAGAGGGCCACCCGGCTGACGAACGAGCGCACGCCCTGCGCGCTGTTGGTCCGGTCCTGCACCCGCCAGCCCGCATCCGGGAAGGCTTCATCAAGGGATTGCGTCCACGCCTTGAGCGAGGCCGCGCTGCGCTCACCCACGGGCCTTTTCACCTTGTAATGATAGGTGACCAGACTGCCGGGCACGATCAGACCTGTGGCCTCCAGCGCGCCATCGGCGATCATGACCCGGGGACCGATGGCGAACCCGTCGCCGACCCGGCCCGGCTCATGGGCGATCTCGCCTCTCAGCTCGAAGTTCTCGACGCCGACCCTGACATTATCCCCGATTTTAAGGCCGAGACGCTGGATCAGCGTGCTTTCGGCGACGGCGCCCCAGCGGCCATTGCGCTGCTCGAGCGCCCGGGCCAACGGCTGGGCGGGCGCAAGCTCGACTGCGCCATAAAGCGGATAGGCCCCATCGACCGCCTTCAGCTCGACCAGACTCTGGCGGTTGCTGTCTTCAGTGCGCGCCATCGAGCGCATCTGCGCTGTCATCGCAACCTGATTGTCCTTGCCGATGAAGGCGAGCTCCGCGGCGCTCGTCTGCCGGTGGATCACCGCCACATCGGCGTCGCCCCCCAGAATGGTCTGCCCTTCATTGTCCAGACCGGCGACCAGTGCAGAGGAAACCGAGCCCACCGCCGCGATGGCGAAAACGCCCAGCATGAGGCAGGCGAGAAAGATGCGGAATCCCCGCAATCCGCCGCGCAGCTCGCGCCGCGCGAGGCGCCACGCAAGGGCCCAGCCGTCCGCCGATGCCGCCCGGGCCAGCGCCGTCGTCACGCCGGGGCTCCCGCCGTCTCGCCCTCGATGAGGCCGTCGCGCAGCGTGATGACGCGGTTGCACCGGTTCGCGAGCAGGGGATCATGGGTAATCAAAACCAGCGTCGTCTTCTTGCGGGCGTGCAGATCGAACATCAGGGAGATGATGTCAGCCCCCGTGGCCTGATCGAGATTGCCGGTCGGCTCGTCGGCCAGCAATATTTCCGGGGCCCCTGCGACAGCGCGGGCCAATGCCACGCGCTGCTGCTCGCCGCCGGAAAGCTGTCCCGGATAATGATCCAGCCGGCGGCCCAGCCCGACGCCCGCCAGTTCGTCCCCGGCGCGGTCGAACGCATCGCGGACGCCCGCAAGCTCCAGCGGGATAGCGACATTTTCAAGCGCGCTCATTGTCGGCACGAGGTGGAAGGATTGAAAGACGATCCCTATATGGGAGCGACGAAAGCGGGCGAGGCCATCCTCGTCGAGCCGGGAGAAATCCTCCCCCGCCATCCTCACCTTGCCGCTCGTGGGACGTTCCAGCCCCGCCAGCACCATCAGGAGCGTCGATTTGCCCGAGCCCGAAGGACCGATCAGCCCGGCCGCGCCGCCACGCTCGACCTTGAGGTCAATCCCGCGCAATATGTCGACCGTTCCCGCCGCGCTTTTGAGGCTCAGTTTGACGTTCTCAAGTTCAATGATCGGTTCGCTCACCCGCAATCCTGTCCTGTTCGCCATGCGCCTGTCGGGATATGGCCCCCGCACGCCACATTGCAATGAGCCCGATCCCAACAAAATGCCCCATTCCTGCCCTCACCCCCACGCTCATCTGGTGTCTGCGGCGGCAATCTTCCTCGCGCTGATGGCGGCCACCATAATGCCGGTCTTCGCCGGCCCCACGCCCGTCACCATCGCCATGTTCGGCGACAGCCTGACCGCAGGCTATCTGCTGCCACCGGGCCACGCCATTCCCGACCGGCTGAACGAGGCGGTGGCGGCCAGTGGCGCGGCGGATGTGAAGATCGTCAATGCGGGCGTTTCCGGCGATACGACAACGGACGGGCTCTCCCGGCTCGACTGGGCCATCGGCCCGGAAACGGACGGCGTGATCCTTGAGCTGGGCGCCAACGACGGCCTGCGCGGCATCGACACGGCGCTGACCCGGAAAAATCTTGAAGCCATCATCCTTACGCTTCAAAAGCGCGGCATCCCGGTCATGCTGGCGGGCATGCTGGCCCCACCCAATCTCGGCCCGGACTATGGCAAGGAATTCAATGCGATTTTTCCGGAGCTGGCAAAGAAGTATTCGCTCCTCTACATTCGCTTCTTCATGGCGGGCGTCCTGCCCGACGAGCATTCCAGACTTACCATCGACGGCATGCACCCCAATGACGACGGCGTCGCCATCGTGGTTTCCCGGCTGCTGCCGACAGTGAAAGACTTCATCGCTGAGGTGCGCAAAGCCAAAACCACCCGGACGGCCTCGCCTCAATAATCATCCCTCCTAAATCAATATCTCCAGGAACATCCAATGGAATATCGCAAGCTCGGCACCACCGATCTCAAGGTGAGCGCCATCTGCCTTGGCACCATGACATGGGGCGAACAGAACACGGAAGCCGAGGGCCATGAGCAGATGGACTATGCCCTCGCCCAGGGCGTCAATTTCTTTGACACCGCCGAGATGTATCCCGTGCCGCCGCGCGGGGAAACGCAAGGACGTACCGAGCAGATCATCGGCACCTGGTTCAGGAAGAGCGGCAACCGCGACAAGGTTATCCTCGCCAGCAAGGCGGCGGGCCGGGGCCAGATGAACTGGCTGCGCGATGACGGCTCCTCCACCGACCAGAGCCGCGCGCAGATTCTGGAGGCCGTGGATAAAAGCCTGAAACGTCTCCAGACGGATTATATCGACCTCTACCAGCTTCACTGGCCGGACCGTCCGGTTTCGCTGTTCGGCGGCCACGGCCTCGCCTACCGGCATGAAAAGGCGGATACCCATCCGATCCATGAAATTCTCGAAACCCTGGCTGAGGTCGTAAAAAGCGGCAAGGTCCGCCATATCGGCCTTTCCAATGAAACCCCATGGGGCACGATGAAATTCGTGCAGGAATCGGAGGCGCGCGGCCTTCCCCGCGTGCAGTCGATCCAGAACGCCTACAATCTGCTCAACCGGGCGTTCGAGCTGGGCGGCGCGGAAATCGCCCACCGCGAGCATGTCGGCCTGCTCGCCTATTCACCGCTGGCGCAGGGCTATCTTTCCGGCAAATACCAGAACGGCGCCCTGCCTGCGGGCTCCCGCAAGCAATTGTTCAACCGCCTGCAACGCTATGAGGGGCCGCAGGCGGACCGGGCCATCGAGCTTTATCTGGCGATTGCCGCGAAATACGGGATCGATCCCTCCCAGCTCGCCAACCAGTTCGCGACCACGCGCTCCTTCGTCACCTCCAACATCATTGGTGCAACGACCATGGATCAGTTGAAGCTGGCGATCGGCTCCATCAATGTGCCGTGGAGCGAGGAGCTGGAAAAGGACCTCAACGAGGCCCATCATCTTCAGCCGAACCCCTGCCCGTAAGCAGATTTAAACGTCATGATCCGCCTTTTCTCAGCGTTAGAAATTCCCGATCCCGTCGCGCACCGCCTTGCCCTGCTCCAGGGCGGGCTCGAAGGCGCGCGCTGGATCGGGCGCGAGAGCTTCCACATCACGCTGCGCTTCTTCGGGGATGTTCCCGAAGATGTCGCGGCCGATCTGGATGAGGCATTGGCGGAAACCGAATCCGGTTGTTTCGATGTGGAGATCGAGGGGACCGGCGAGTTCGGCCATGACAAGCCGCGGGCCTTATGGGCGGGTGTGCGGCCCTCGCCCGCGCTTCTTCAGTTGCAGGGTCGCCACGAAAGCGCATCGCGGCGGCTGGGTCTTTCGAGCGACAAGCGAAAGTTCATGCCCCACGTCACGCTCGCGCGCCTCAACGCCCATTTCTCGCCAGTTGAGATCATTCCCTGGCTTCAGGCGCATTCGCTGTTTGCTGCACCCGGTTTCACCGCGACAAGCTGCGTCCTGATGTCGGCACGCTCGCATACGGGCGGTGGCCCCTATGTGGTGGAGCGGCGCTATCCGTTCACGGATATTTAATCCTGGCTGCGCTCGATATGTTCCATGTCATCGTCGGAGAGGCCGAAATGATGGCCGATCTCATGGACCAGCACATGGGAAATAATATCCACGACGGTTTCGTCATATTCCTGCCAGTAGCGCAGGATCGGGAGCCGGTAGAGAAACACCATGTCAGGGAGAAGCGGCGGCATGAATACGCTCTGCCGCGTCAGCTCCACACCTGAATAAAGCCCCATCAGGTCGAGCGGGTTATCAATGCCCATCTGCGTGAGAACCTCCCGCGAGGGCAGGTCCTCGATTTTGATGACGACATTGCCGCAGAGCGCGCGGAACCGCTCCGGCAGGCGCGCATAGGCGCTGGCCGCGATCTTCTCGAAATCCTCAAGGCCCGGGGCCTTCAGCGCTTTCTCCGTCATACATGCTATCTAGGCATGCTTGATCTCGCTCTCAAGAGCGCCGAGGGTTGGAGAACAGGCCGCAACAGCAAACCGGGAGGAAGATCATGCCCAAAGGCAAAATCACCAGATTGACGGACAAGGAACACAAGGCCGCGCTGGAAAAACTCCCCGACTGGACCCTTGACCCGAAACGAGATGCGATCCAGAAGACTTTCAGGTTCAACAACTTCAACGAGGCGTTCGGTTTCATGGCCCGGGTCGCGCTCGAGGCGGAAAAGGCCGATCATCACCCTGAATGGTTCAATGTCTACAACAAGGTCGAGGTGACGCTGACTACCCATGACGTCGATGGCCTGAGCAAGCGCGACGTCAAGCTGGCGCGGATCATGGACCAGATCGCGGGCTGAAACCGGCGGTTTATTGAGGATATTCCCTGTTTGAGAAATACCATAGGAAAAGCAGCAAACCTTTCATGAAGGCTGATCGTTTTGGTCCGGTGGAAACGGACGTTTCTTGCCGCTGACCGGTCCATTCGTCCGTGGAAGGCTGGAGAGATTTTCCCTGAGAGGTCTTCCCGGGTGTGAGCGTTGTGCGAATATGGTTCATTGTCCTTCAGGAGAGTCCTGAAGCGGGCCAGAACAACTGGGAGGCCAGAATGCTGTCGAGCGCCGTGATGTCAGCGCCTCGACCCGCCGCCATGCCCGCTTGAGAGCGAAGCGGATGGCAGAGCGGGGGTCGTGGCTCTGGACGCAAAAGGCCTCAGGCGAGCCATAGCGGGCGCGCCGGGCGGCTTTTATTTCTTCCGGGTGCATCCCTCCGGCTGTGCGCGGCATCTTTTCTACCTGACCCGCCCTGGCGAAGGCGGGCTTTTAAACAGAGGCTAGATTCGACTTCCATGATGAGTGTAACCCCGTTTTTAGAGTTATTCAACCATGATTTCCGTTTCGGAGTTGTGTTTGCTCCGCTCTATCATGGGCTCCATCAAACAAATGAAAAGAAAGGGGAAATTCCCTTCCCAAGCATCGGATTCCACGTTGGTTCAATTTCGGAGTTGCCCTGATGAACTCCGAAATAGGGAACTCTGATTTCAAGGACAGGCTTAAATTGCTGATCGGCGACAAGAAGCCATATATCTGGGCGAAGGAAGTCGGCATTCCGAGCGCCACCTTCGACAGGATCTGGCGAGAGGGGTCGATTCCGAAAGCCGAGCACTTGTTGCGGATAGCTAAAAAATCCAATGTTTCAGTGGATTGGCTGCTCGGCGCCGAGCCC
>JAATFR010000195.1 GCA_015655095.1 Hyphomicrobiales bacterium
AGGTCGATCCCCGCGTGTGCGGGGGAGCCACCGGCAGATGCTGTGGGCACGCGCCAAATCCAGGTCGATCCCCGCGTGTGCGGGGGAGCCTCTAGAAGCTAAGGTGTTGATTTTTATTCACTTGTCAATGAGCGGGGTATTCTGAAGCTATCTGGAACCGCTTCAGCAAGGCTATACGGACAGAAGCCTGAACCGCCAGTGTCATGTGATCAAGGCAGACAGATTACGGGTCGGCTGGCGCACCTGCATTTCATAACGCCCGATGAAGACAGGCAAGCGTCCAGGCGGCACTGAAGCCGGGATCGCGGACAGGCTCCCGTGATCGGGGGAGGTCATCAGAGGCGATGCCACCCGTCAGGGCCTGCCTGCCGCCTCTGTCTTTCCCCTAGAACGCCCGTTCCTTGAAGATCGGCTCGATGCTGCCGCCCCAGCGGCCGTGATAGAGGTCCAGCAGATCGTCGGCGGGGGTTTTGCCCCGCGCCACCGCATCTTTAACCGCGTCGAGGAAGATCGTTTCGTCCGCCCCCGCGCCATCGCCCTGCGCGCGCGCCAGAAGGCCAGTTTCGGCAATCGAAACCATGTCGCGGGCGAGGTCGAGGACCGTCCTCCCCCGCAGCTTTGCCGAAAAGCCCTGCACGGGCACATCGTCGCGAAGCTGCTGGCGCTCCCCGTCCGTCCAGTCCTTGACCAGATCCCAGGCGGCATCAAGCGCGCCCTGATCGTAGAGCAGACCAACCCAGAGCGCGGGCAAAGCGCAGATGCGGCCCCAGGGGCCTGCGTCCGCGCCGCGCATCTCGATATAATTCTTGAGCCGCGCTTCTGGAAAGATGGTGGTGAGATGGTTCATCCAGTCGCCGCGCGTCGGCAACTGGCCTTCAAAGCCGCGCAGTTTTCCATCCAGAAAATCGCGGAACGAAAGGCCGCTGACGTCATAGTAATGGTCGTCGCGGTGAACGAAATACATGGGCACGTCGAGCGCATAATCGACATAGCGCTCATAGCCGAAGCCATCCTCGAAGGCGAACGGGATCATGCCCGCGCGCTGGTTGTCAGTGTCGCGCCACACCTCGGAGCGGAACGAGCGATAGCCATTGGGCTTGCCCTGGGTGAAAGGTGAGTTGGCGAACAGCGCGGTCGCAACCGGCTGGAGCGCGAGAGAGACGCGCAGTTTTTTCACCATATCGGCTTCGGACGAGAAATCGAGGTTCACCTGCACGGTACAGGAGCGATACATCATGTCGAGGCCGTAGCTGCCAACCTTCTTCATGTATTCGGTCATGATCTTGTAGCGGCCCTTGGGCATGGCCGGAATCTCGGCCCGCGACCAGTTGGGCGTGAAGCCGAGGCCCAGAAAACCGATGCCGAGCTCCCCCGCAACTTCCTTCACCTGGGCCAGATGATTATGCAGCTCGGAACAGGTCTGGTGCAGGGTTTCAAGCGGCGCGCCGGAAAGCTCGAACTGCCCGCCCGGCTCCAGCGAAATGGTGCCAAGCCGCCCATCCTCGCTTGAAAGGCCGATGATGTGCTCGCCCTCCATCACCGGCTGCCAGCCGAACCGGCGAAGCCCCTCCAGAATGGCGCGGATACCGCGAGGGCCGTCATAGGGCACGGTCGAATGGTCGGCGAGGTTGAAAACGAACTTCTCGTGTTCGGTCCCGATGCGCCAGTCGACTTTCGGCTTTTCGCCGCGCGCGATGGCCGCGACGAGGTCGTCGCGCGATGTGATCGGCTCAGGTCCGGCAACGAGAATGCTCATTGCGCACTCCTTCAGTGGGTTTCACGGAAAAAGCTCCGGGGAACCGCGTCTAGGGTCAATCCATGCTTTACAGGAGACCCGGGGGACGGGCTTCTGAGGCACCCGGAAGGCGCTGCGGAGGATTGCCCAGATGTAGGACCGCGGTGTGAAACTGGCAAGGGGGAGGCAGATGCTGTTTTGGAACCCTCGCCAGCTCCCGCCCTCAGCGCCGCCAGTCGCCCAGCACAAGCTGGAAGGCGGAAAGGGCGGCGATGGCGGCCGTATCCGCCCGCAGGATGCGCGGCCCCAGCGACAGGGCGAGCGTGCCCGGCATGGCTTTGAGCCGCGCGCGCTCTTCTGGAGCAAAGCCGCCTTCGGGTCCGATCAGCACGGCCCAGGGCGTTTCCCTCGCCCCCGCCTGCGCCAGCGCCGTCAGCGCATCGAGCGCGCCGCCCGGCTCCGCGCCCTCGTCGCAGAACAAAATCCGGCGGCCCGGCGCTTCCTCGCTCCAGCGGTCAAGCAATTTGTCCAGCGCGACCGCCTCGCCGACCTGCGGCAGGGCGACGAGCCCGCATTGCTCGGCAGCCTCCACCACATTGGCCTCCAGCCGCTCGTCATTGACCCGCGACACGATGGTGCGCCGCGTCAGCACCGGGCGGATCACGCAGGCCCCCATCTCCGTCGCCTTCTGGGCGATGAAATCAAGCCTTGCGCGCTTCACCGGCGCGAACAGCAGCCAGACATCGGGGAGCAGCTGGTGGGGCCTCGTCTGCCCCACGACATGAAAGGCGCAGGCGCGCTTTGAAAGCTCCGCCAGTTCCGCCGCCCATTCGCCGTCGCGCCCGTTGAACAGCAGCACCCGCGCACCCGGCTTGAGGCGCAACACATGAAGGAGATAATGCGCCTGATCCTTGTCAGCCTCGAAACGGGCCCCCTCATGGAGCGACGCCTCGACATAAAGACGGGTCTTGCCCGTGCCGCAATGGACAGGGCTTTCGTCTTGCTGGTCTTTTCCAGATTTTATGGGCCCGGACTTCATGAGATGGTCTCCCTCGCGCAGGTGGATAGAGGTGCCAGCCCGGCGCGGACTTGTCACCCACCATCATCGCCCGGACACGCGATCCAGATGACTTGGGGCCGCTCCCGCGCTACACCGGAGCCGCAGCAACGGAGAGCCAGATGAGCGATGGAACGGTAGCCGACGCGGTGCCCGCGAACTGGGTGGACCTTTATGCCCCGGCATGGGCCCGCCCCTATCTGCGCCTCGCCCGGGCCGACCGGCCCATCGGCACATGGCTCTTGCTCTGGCCCTGCTGGTGGTCCATCGCGCTTGCGGCCGGGCAAGAAATGAATCCTGATGCCAGCCTGCTTTCCCGTATGGGTCTGCCAAACCCTCTATTGATGGCGCTCTTTGCCGTGGGGGCGTTCGTGATGCGCGGCGCGGGTTGTACCTATAATGATATTGTGGACCGGGATTTCGATGCTTCAGTCGCCCGCACCCGCTCGCGGCCCATCCCCAGCGGCGCGGTTTCAATCAAGCAGGCGCTGGCCTTCCTGATCCTGCTTTGCCTGACGGGGCTTTTCGTCCTGCTTTGCCTGAATCCGTTTTCAGTCTGGCTCGGAGCCGCCTCGCTGCTGATCGTCGCCGCCTACCCTTTCATGAAGCGCATCACCTACTGGCCTCAGGCGGTGCTGGGCCTCGCCTTCAACTGGGGAGCCCTGCTCGGCTGGACGGCGGTTACCGACAGCCTCTCGCTCGCACCTGCCCTGCTCTATGCGGGGTCGATCTTCTGGACCATCGGCTATGACACCATCTATGCGCATCAGGACAAGGAGGACGATACGCTGATCGGGGTCAAATCGACGGCCCTGCGGTTCGGCCCCACGACGGGGCGCTGGCTTCTCCTGTTCTACGGGCTGATGGTGCTGGCCCTCATCGCCACCGGCCTCAGCCTGTCGTTTTCATTCTGGTATTACCTCGGCGTTGCGGCCGTAGCCGCCCAGTTCGGCTGGCAGATCGTCCGTCTCGACATCGATAACCCGGACCTTTGCCTGCGCATCTTCCGCACCAACCGGGATGCGGGCCTGATCATCTTCATTGCCATTCTAATGGGCACATTAACGGCTGCATAAGAAGCAATCTGCCGCATACAGGGCAAAAGTGTCGCACCCATGCTCGCCTGCTCCTCCCTTGCTTTCCAGATGCCCGCGACTTATATCTGCCGCGTCGCAATATGAGTGCGACCGTCGCACCCCAGCATAAGGAGGACCATCATGGTTCAAGATTGGCTGCACGCGGCGGCAATTGCTGCCGGACTCCTCACCGGCCAGACCTACTGGCATGACCAGCCTGCGCATTCCCGTGGAATGAAGCGGCGCGGTTACAAGTCTCAGGATATGCGCAAGGCGGATGAAGAATTCGCGCTTTCGCTGAAAGCCGCTTAATAGCGGGTAGCCCTATTCTCGTGTGGAATCGAGCCCTGGCCTTCTTCAATGAAGGCCGGGGCTCCTGCTTTTCTGCCCCCTGTTTCTTTATTGACCACAGACCATGAATCTGCTTTCATTTTCTGAAAGGAGATTCAGGTGGCATATAAACGAACAGATGCAGTGGCCGCGCGGCTTGCCCAGACGCGGCGTCAAATTCTCAAGGCGGCGCGCGAACTGGTTGCTGAAGGCGGGTTCAATTCCGCTCAGGTGACCGAGGTGGCGAAAAAGTCAGGTTTTG
>JAATFR010000416.1 GCA_015655095.1 Hyphomicrobiales bacterium
CGCGCGAGCGCCGCCTCGATATAGGGGGCCAGTTCGCGGGCCTTGCGCTCCTCGCGCCCCGCCACCTCCGCCTTGAATTCAGGCATGACATCCCGGGCGAAAAGCTCCAGCGACTCGCAGATATGCTCATGCCGGTTGCGGCCCGCCTGCTGCATGAAAATCACCTGATCAACACCCGCTTCCTGAAAGGCGCGAAGGTGCGCGCGCATGTCGTCGGTCGTGCCGATGCCGGACGCGTTCTCGCCGGCACCGACGGCATCAATGATTTCCTGCGTGCGGTTGCCGCGGAGCGCCAGATATTCACCCCACAGATCGGTGCGGCCCGGCACCGTATCCCGCGCCACCAGCGCGTTGAGCGCATAGCTGAAAAACTCGAACCCCTCATGCCCGCGCCGGATCGCCTCGGCACGGTCATGATGCACCGAGAAATTGGAGACCATGGCGATATTGGCGTTGACGCGGTGCCCGATGGGCTTGCACTGCTCCGAGCGGATGATGCCGTAATAGATCTCCGACCAGGCATGGGCTTCAGCGGGATCAAGAAACGAAAAGGCCAGCGCGCCGACGCCAAGCGATGCCGCCACCTTGATCGTGTCGCGGTTGGTGCAGGCCATCCACATGGGCGGATGAGGCCGCTGAAAGGGTTTGGGCAAGACGTTGCGGCAGGGCATCGAAAAATATTTGCCATCGAATCCGGGATAGGGATCGAGCGCCAGCATGTTCGCGATCTGCTCGGCGGCCTCAAGCGCCATGGCGCGTTTTTCCTTGGCCGGAATGCCAAACCCGCCCAGTTCGAGCCGTGTCGCTCCCTCGCCGATACCGAAGTCCGCCCGCCCGTTCGAGATCAGATCGAGCGTTGCCAATGTTTCAGCCGTGCGGGCTGGATGATTGTAGTTGGGAATGACCTGCCGGATGCCATGGCCAAGGCGAATGTTGCGCGTGCGTGAAGCAGCTGCGGCCAGAAACACTTCCGGTGCGGAGGAATGGGAATATTCATCAAGAAAATGATGTTCGACTTCCCACGCATGATCGTAGCCCAGCCTGTCCGCCAGTTCGACCTGATCGAGCGCCTGATGAAACAGGCGGTGCTCGTCGCCTTCCGCCCATGGCTTGGGTAATTGCAGTTCGTAAAAGACTCCAAAGCGCATCGTATCCTCCCACCATTTTTATATTTATGGAGAAAGCATAGTCGAGTGTTTGGCATGGACCAGAGATTTCCAGCAAGTCTCGGTTGTAAAGCGCGCCTGCCTGCTGTCGGGCGCGAAGCAACATGGCTTAGAGCGGCAAATTCCGGGCTTCCAGTTCCAGCCGGGCTGCCTGCTTGCGTGCCTCGCCATCATCTGACGCAAGTATGCGCCGCAATGCATCTTCGCTCTGCCAGCTCATGTCA
Source organism: Hyphomicrobiales bacterium (assembly GCA_015655095.1). Classification (GTDB taxonomy): domain Bacteria; phylum Pseudomonadota; class Alphaproteobacteria; order Parvibaculales; family Parvibaculaceae; genus JAATFR01. Next base: position 1,391 of record JAATFR010000416.1, read on the forward strand.
ACCCGCACCCCATGGTTTTCCAATTGCCCGGACTTGTGCGGTTTTATCTGCGTTTCAAAGAATGAGAGTTTCCGACGACGCAAACGCCCTCTTCTCATCCATGCCATCCATATAGACATAAACCACCCTTGTACTACGCCTCAGATGTACTCCGCCTCAGAACAATTCCCTGAAAACCAAGGTTAAAAGCCATGAACCAACCTGATAGCCTGTTTAGTCGACTGACCCCGCTCACCTCACATTGAGGCAGGACGCGCATGCGGAATGAGCGCTCATCAGTTATCTCAACATGATCAGCATCATTTAGTCGTCCCGGCGCACGTCAGGTATCTTATCAAATATACCCAGGAGTATATTTCAAATTACGGCAATCTAATAACACTTTCTTTATATTATTCTTTTGCAGCCTTCATTCAAAACAGTACAGAATATAAACAGAAATTGTACTTATTGCGCAAATTTTGGGCGGTTGAACCAATATCATTTGCCGTGCAATCGAATCCCTGATCGCCGCCATCGAAGGAAAATCAGAACTACATGTGAAAAATTCAGAGATAGGCCTGATAATTACCAGATTCACGCGCCCCATAAGCCGAATGGAAAACATTAATTTTGTGTAAATACTCGCATCATCTCTTGATGCTTTTATAAGTCGATTCCAGCCCTTCCGACTTAATTACAATGCAATAAGGCTGACGCCAGATGGGTATCTCGCCTTTCCCATCGAATCACATGATCGTGACATGTAAACGCTCACTCCATTGAAAGAGCCGTCATGAGTCGCTCCATCCCTCTTCAGATTGCCCATCGCGGCGGCGCTGGCCTGTGGCCTGAAAATACGCTGGAAGCTTTTTCCCGCGCCATCGAAGAGGGCGTGGATGGCGTCGAACTGGACGTGCATCTCACCCGTGACGGCATTCTGGTTATTCATCATGACGAAAGCCTGAAACCCGCCATCGCCCGTGGGCCGGATGGCCTGTGGCTCTCGCGCCCGACACCGCTGATCAAGGAACTCACCTTAGCTGACCTTGAGCGCTATGACGTCGGCCGTCTGCGCCCCGGATCGCGATATGGTTCACGTTACCCCAAGCAAACCCCCATGGATGGGGCACGCATCCCGACACTCGATCAGTTGCTCGTGCTGGTGAAGGAAAAAGCCGGTGCTCATTTCCGCCTCTACATCGAACTGAAGACAGCCCTGCTCGACCTCAGCCAGTCCGCCAGCCCGGAAGAGCTCGCATCCGCAGCCGTTACGCTGGTGCGCCATCATCAACTTGAGACGCAAACCACATTCGTGTCTTTCGACTGGCGCGCGCTGGCGCGCGCGAAATCACTCGCGCCCGAGATTGCCAACGCCTTCACGACCCTGCCTTTTCATGAGATAGACCCGGCGGATTCTTCCGCCAACGCTGACAAACCGGGTACGGAAGGAGCGCTGATCCGCACCGCCTCTGCCCGGGGGGCTCCCTGGTGCGCAGGTTATGACTGGCACGCGCAGCGCGGCTCAAGCTTCGCCAAATGCATGATCCGCGCGATTGCGGCAGCACCTGCAGACGGCTGGTTTGCCTGGTATGGCGACGTGACGCCGGAAACGGTCGAGCTTGCCCGCAACTTCGGTCTGACTGTCTCGTGCTGGACTGTCGATGACCCCGCGGACATGCGCCGCCTTGCCGGGCTTGGCGTCGATGCAATCCTGACTGACCGGCCCGACACGCTGAAAGTCGTGCTCAGCGCCCCATAGACAAAGGCGGCCTGCCCGTCAGTGGATTCGCGGGATCATGCCTGAGCCGGATCGTGCGGAAGCGGGTTTCCAGCGCGTCATAGATGAGCAGCTTTCCAGCAAGGCTTTCTCCCGCCCCGGTCAGCTCCTTGATAACCTCCAGCGCCTGAAGCGACCCTATCACCCCGGTCAGCGCCCCGATCACCCCCGTCTCCTCGCAGGTGGGAATGCTGCCGGGCTCCGGCATTTCAGTCACCAGATCGCGATAATTCGGCAAAGGCACCCCGTTCTCGTCGGCCAGATGCGACTTGAAGGTGGCAAGCTGACCGTCAAAGCGCCCGACCGCCGCTGAAATGAGCGTGACTCTCTCGAAATAGCAGGCGTCATTGACAATGAATCTCGTCTCGAAATTATCGCAACCGTCCGCCACCAGATCATATTGGGCAACAAGATCGCGCGCGTTTTCCTGCGTCAGGCGAAAGGGGTGCTGGATGATTTTCACATCCGGGTTGATGCGCGCCGCCGCCCGGGCCGCCCGCTCAACCTTGGGCGCACCCAGATCCTCCATGCCATAGGCGATCTGACGCTGGAGATTGGACAGCGAAACAATATCGTCATCAACAATGCCTATGGTGCCGACCCCCGCCGCCGCCAGATAAAGCAGGCAGGGGCTGGCGAGCGCCCCCGCGCCGACCAGCAACACCCTGGCATCGAGCAGTCTGCGTTGCCCCGGACCACCGATTTCCTTCAGCAGAATGTGGCGTGAATATCGTTCAAGCTGGGTATCGTTGAGGGCCATGGCGGCAGTCTATCCGGCGCAGGCTCCGACGGAAACGGCAAAGAGCAATCGTTGGTTCTGTTTCCGAACCTTTGAAGCTATACTGCACAAGATTATAAAGAGGCCATTCGATGCGCTGGGAAGATCTCGATCAACAGCCCTGCTCCCTTGCCCGTACGCTGTCCGTCATCGGCGACCGCTGGACGTTGTTGATCCTGCGGGACTGCTTTCTCAAGGTGCGCCGCTTCGAATCGTTCGAGCTTCGGCTTGGCATCGCCCGGCACATTCTGGCCGACCGGCTGAAGAAACTGGTGGAAGCGGGTGTACTCGACAAGGCGCTCTATCAGGAACGGCCCAGGCGCGAGGAATACCGACTGACCCGGAAAGGCCTCGACCTCTATCCGGTGCTGCTGGCCATGCTCGAATGGGGCGACACCTATATGGTGGACGCGGAAGGCCCCGCCATCATTCGCCGCCACAAGCCGTGCGGCGCGGTGCTGGCGAGCCACCCAGTCTGCACGAGTTGCGGCGAGGCCGTGACCGCGCATGATGTCAGCGTGGAAGCCGGCCCCAGCGCCGGCGACACGGATATCCACCTTCACGCCGCAACGGCAGCCCGCTCATCCTCCTCCGCGTAACGTCTCGCGATCACGCTGACGATGACGAGCTGAGAGAAGTGAAAGATCATCAAGGGCGCGATGATCAGCCCGAGCCCCGGTACCGCGCCAAAAATGACGGGAGCCAGCGGCACGCCGGTCGCAAGCGACTTCTTCGAGGCGCAGAAGACGCTGGCGATCGTATCCTCCCGGTTCATGCCAAGGAACCGGCAGATGGCCCTGACAATAAAATAAATGATGAAAAATAGTACGATAGCGCCGACGAACATCTCAGCGATCACGCTCGGGTCA
>JAATFR010000343.1 GCA_015655095.1 Hyphomicrobiales bacterium
ACGGCGCCCAGGCCGGTAATGCCGTACCAGGCCTCAAGATGGCGCCAGGTATTCCAGGCCATGGTGGCGATGCGGTCGCCGGCCTTGACACCCTCGCGCTCCAGCCGCTTGGCGAAGGCCAGCGCGCGAGCCCTGGTGCTTCGATAGTCGGTCCGGTGGATGGGGCCTTCCACCGAGCGCGAGACGATCTCGCGCTCGCCGTGATAATTTGCGGCGTGATCGATGATCTTGTGGCAGAGCAGCGGCCAGTCCTGCATCAGTCCAAGCATGAATTCCTCCCCGGGCATGCTTATGTATGCGGTAGCTTATTCGCTTAGTGCTTTTATACAAGCCTTTATACAAACCGCGTTTGCGCTTCTTCGGTTCTTGACATAACGGCATCCGCTGCTCATCTGGAGCACATGAAAGCATCAGAAGCAGATCTCCTGTTCATTCCCGGCTACGGCAATTCCGGCCCCGACCACTGGCAGACGCGGTGGCAATCCAAGCTCGCCTCGGCGCGCCGCGTCGAGCAGCATTCCTGGCACGAGCCGGTGCGCGACCACTGGGTGCAGTCGATCGCCGAGGCCATCGAGGCGGCGCAAAAGCCGGTCGTGCTGGTCGCCCATTCGCTCGGCATCGGGCCGGCGCTGCAGGCGGTGCCGGAATTCAAGGGCAAAGTGGCGGGCGCCTTCCTGGTGTCGCCGCCCAACCTGTTGCAGCCCGGACAATTGCCTCCGGGCCTCGCACTCGACCGGCTCAACAGCTTCGGTCCCTACCCGCGCGACCCCCTGCCCTTTCCGTCGATCACCGTGGCCAGCCGCGACGATCCCTATGGCAGCTATGAGCACGCCGGCGACATCGCCAATGCCTGGGGTTCGCTGCTGGTCGACGCCGGCAATTCCGGCCATATCAATGTCGATTCAGGCCATGGCCCCTGGCCGGAGGGCACGATGGTGTTCGCGCAATTCCTGTCGCGGCTCAAGCACCCGGCTGTATGAAATCGGGAGCCATGAAACTCGGCGCCATATGAAAAAAGCCGCCCTCGCGAGGCGGCTTCGTCGTTTGTCTGGGCGATAGTCGAGTGCCGGGGCGATATCAGCCCTTGTCGATCTGGTCTGTGGCGACGGGCAGCAGTTCCATCATCTTGTTGCGGATATCTTCGGCCGAATGCGAGATGCCGCCGGCAGCGAAATCGGCCGTTACCTTGCGAACCACATCCTCTTCGCCCGGCTCGTCGAAATCGGAGGCCACCACTTCCTTGGCATAGGCATCGATATCGGCCTTGCCGAGCAGCGCGCCGGCCCACTGGCCCAGCAGCTTGTTGCGGCGGGCGACAATCTTGAATTTTGTTTCCTGGTCGTGGGCGTATTTGTTTTCGAAGGCTTTTTCGCGATCGTTCATGTTGGACATACGTCTCTCCCGTGAATCTTGTACCTTGATTATAAGGATGCAGCACATAAATCAAAAGCTCAAGGAAAGTGCAACGGCTGTTTCCAAACATGACGGGATTGTAACCAAAGCCGCCTAAATCAGGGGATCAGATGCATGCACGATTGTGAAGTGCGATCTTTTCCGCTAATGACCGGAAGAATAAAGAGATGCGGCGTCATGGAAACGTGAGTCTCGCCGCCAACAAAAAAGAGAAGAATATGAACAACCGTCGCCGCCGGATTTACGAAGGTAAGGGCAAGATCCTTTATGAAGGTCCGGAACCGGGTACGCTGGTGCAGTTCTTCAAGGACGACACGACCGCCTTCAACAAGAAAAAACACGAAGTCATCGACGGCAAGGGCGTTATCAACAACCGGATTTCCGAGTTCGTCTTCACGCACCTGAACCGCATCGGCATCCCCACCCATTTCATCCGCCGGCTCAACATGCGCGAGCAGCTGATCCGCGAAGTCGAGATGATTCCGCTCGAAGTCGTGGTCCGCAACGTCGCAGCCGGCGAGCTCGCCACCCGCCTCGGCATCGAGGAAGGCCTGGTCCTGCCGCGCTCGATCATCGAATTCTACTATAAATCCGATGCGCTCAACGACCCCATGGTCTCGGAAGAGCACATCACCGCTTTCGGCTGGGCCAGCCCGCAGGAACTTGACGACGTGATGGCGCTGGCTATCCGCATCAACGACTTCCTGACCGGACTGTTCCTCGGCGTCGGCATCCAGCTCGTCGATTTCAAGATCGAGTGCGGCCGGCTCTATGAAGGCGACATGA
>JAATFR010000395.1 GCA_015655095.1 Hyphomicrobiales bacterium
GCAGCATTGACCTTGATGATCTTGAGGCCATGGCTCGCTATCCCCGAGTGCGACCATGAGGCCTATGGTTAATGCTCTATTGAGCCGTGTGGCAATCGAGCAACACGAATTCTAAGTCTTGCTCTGGCGGCTGCACTTCGTCGACTCGGCCCAGATCCTGCCACAAAGTAACCGCTGAATTCACCCCGCACGGGGCATGAGCGCCAGCTCTCCGCCACCGTGCCGGACGGCAGTGTTGTTGTTGAGTGGCGGTCGGACTTGGATACAGCTTTTCACAAACAGGCGATGCAAAGCGCCCTTGTTGCCTGCGGGCTAGGCCCCGGCGCCGGGGGGCTCGTGATGCTGTCTGCCGATGCCGTGAAAAAGCCATCAACTTTGCCGCTTTTCAATGGGCGCCGCCGTGAAGCGGTCAAAGATTCGGCAGAAGTCTCGTTTACTTCTTCCACCATGAGCGCTGCCGCCACCCTGGCCAATTGGCATTTTTCGCCCGCCCCCTTGAACCGGGGCTCGGCTGGCTTTGGTCGTGCGGGGAAGGCTGCATGGCTTCTTGCGCTGCTGCAGGCCAGCGGCCTCGGTATTTTGTTGACGATCGGCTGCTGCATGGCTGCCCATGCCTTTGACGGCACCAAGACGCCGGCCGACGATCCGACGCCCATGCAGGCATTTCGCAATGGCACGCAGGCTTACAAGGCAGGGGATCTTTCGGGCGCATCGCAGATGCTGGAATTTGCCGCGAGCAAGGGCCATGCCCTGGCCCAGTGGAAACTGGCGCGCATGTATTCCGAGGGCGACGGCGTTCCCCACGACGACTTGAAGGCCTTTCAGTATTATCAGGCCATCGTCGACGCCCATGGCGAGGACAGCCCCGATACGCCGCAGGCTCGCTTTGTTTCCAGCGCCATCGTCGCGCTCGGTTCCTACTATCTGAGCGGCATTCCCAACAGCCGCGTGCAGCCCAATCCCCGGCACGCCAACGAGATGTTCCAATACGCAGCCACCTATTTCGGTGACAGCGACGCGCAGTATAATCTCGGCCGTATCTATCTGGACGGCAATGCCGCGCAGGATCGCGATCCGATGATGGCCGCGCGCTGGCTTCGCCTGGCGGCGGACAAGGGACATCATCCCGCCCAGGCGGTTCTGGGACATGTGCTCTTCTCTGGCGATGACATGCCCCGGCAGGCCGCCCGCGGCCTGATGTATCTCACCCTTGCGCGAGACGGCGCCAACGGCGATCGCGACCAGTGGATCATCGACCTCTACAACAAGGCCTTCGCCGAGGCGACGCCCGACGAGCGCGATATGTGCCTGACCTATCTGGGTCAGTTCCTCAAGGATCATTCCTGAGGATCCGGCGAGGGGGCTGGACCTCCTCCCGGCCAAAATCCCCGCATTTCAAAGCTGGTTCACGCCCTGCCAATCTGGTTTGGGATGTGCAATCAAGTTATTGAAATGGTTCTTATAATATGAAAAGAGCTGACGATACCGTTCACCGTATGAAGCTTCGTTTCTCGACAGCAGTTCCAGGGCTTCGGCAAAGTCGCCCTTGCGGTAAAGGGCCAGAACGTCCTTCTGCACGGTTTGCAGTCTGGCGAAATCCTCGTCGGCCTGGCCGGTGTGCAGCACATACAGGCCGATGACGCCATGGCGGCCCCGCACCATGGCCCTGTCCACTTCAAGGAAGGGGAGCCCCGCGGCCGCCCGGCTCGTCTCCTCGGTGACAATGATCTCGACACCGTAGATCTTGGTGAGCGGCTCCGCGCGGGCGGCAATGTTCACGGCATCGCCCAGGGCGGAATATTCCAGCCGCTGCTCCGAGCCGAGATTGCCCACGCAGGCTTCGCCCGTATGCAGGCCGATACCGATCTGGATGGGCGGGTCCTGGAAATTGCGCGCCATCTCCGCGATGTCCAGGGCGGCCCTGCATGCCAGCATGGCGTGGTTCGGCATGTCGAGGGGGGCGTTCCAGAAGGCCATCATGCCGTCGCCGATGAATTTGTCTATCGTACCGCTGTGGCGCAGCACCGCTTCGGTCGCAGGCGTGTGTATGCGCCTGATCAAGGACACCACGCCCTGCGGCGTCTGGTTTTCGGCAATGACGGTAAAATTGCGCACGTCCGAGAACATGATGGTCAGTTCGCGGATTTCGCCGCCGAGCACGATGCGGTCCGGAGCTTCGACAAGGCGCTCCACCACTGCCGGCGTCACGAAGCGCCCGAACATGCTGCGCACTTCCGCGCGCCGGTGTTCGGCTTCCTGATAGTGATAGATCATCGCCGCGAGGAAAATGCCGAGAATGCCGGCGCTCGGCATGACGGCATCGAACAGGACGCTCTCCCGCACGAAGAGAATCCAGCTCCAACTCGCGATCATGATGGGGATGGACAGGCCCGCGACCGTCGAAATCAAAGGCATGCCGCGTGTCCGGCGCAGGATCCACGCCAGCATGCCGCCGAGCGCGACGATGAGGAAGGCCTCGACGCCGCGCATCCAGTCCGGCCTGACGAGGTTGGCGCCCGCCAGGATCTGCTCGACGATCTGGGCGTGCACCTCCACGCCCGGTATCGTCAATTCGACCGGCGTGGTTCTCTGATCGCGCAGCCCGATCGCGACGGCGCCAACGAAAACGATACGGCCCTTCACATCGTCGGGCGAGAAACTGCCGTTCAGGACGGCAGAGGCTGAAATCCAGGAGCCCGGATTCGATTTGCGTGAGACAAGGCGAATCTCTCCATTGGAATCCGTGTCGATGATGATATCGCCGACCTTCACCGCGTTGACGCCGGACTCGCTGCCCAGCGCTGTCTGGCCGCTGGCGTTGGACGAGCGCACGATGATGGTGCTGGCCCCCATGGCGACGCGCACCGCCTCCAGTGCCAGCGAGGGGGCGAGCTTGTTGTCGACGGAAATGAAAGTCGGCACCTTGCGGATGACGCTATCGCCGTCGGGCCTCCAGTTGATCGCTCCTACGCCCTTGGCCGCATCGAACAGGGGTGCGATGGGCATGATGGCCGCAGGAAAGGAGGGGACGAAGTCGACAGGATTGTCGCCGGCGAAGGCCAGGCCAGTCTTGATGCTGACAGGCGTCCCGACATCGTTTCCGAGCAGCCCCAGCACCACCGGCGCGTGATCGAGCGTCTGCGCGAAAATGGTGTCGTAGGATTCGGTCGACGACGACATCGCCTTTTCGAGAGCCTGCCGTTCCTCGCTTGTCGGCAGCTTGTTGACAAGCAGACCGGGAGAGGTCTGGTCCGGTTCCCCGAACAGAACGTCGAAGGCTATGGCGGCCGCGCCGGCGTCAGCCAGCTTTTGCGTCAGCTTGGCGATGATGTCGCGGGGCCAGGGAAATTGGCCGACTTCGGCCAGCGATTTCTCATCGATTGCCACGATGCGGACAGGCGAGTCAGGATCCCACGGCTTGGTGTGCCAGCGTTGATAGGTGTCGAAAACGATCTCGCGCAACCGCGGCACGGGCGCTGGTTCGAACAATGTCAGCAGCGTGGCGATCAGAAGGGGCAGCGCCACCACCAGAGGATATCCGAAAAAGCGCTTCAGTCGCATAGTGATGTCACGCTCAGATTCGGGCAGCACAAATATCTTCTGGATGAAATTGCATCATTCTGCCAGAGATTTATCATCAGCCGGCCCGGCTTTGGGAAGGTTGTCCAGTGCATCGGACCGAAAAGTCCGCCCTTGATCGAATATTCGAATGCGTCATGATGTAGTGAGCGTTCCGCTTATTCGCGGATCTTCCTCGGATATGCTCGTTCCCCCCATTAGGTATGCCGGCATGCCCCTCTCACGCCTCTCCTACCTGCTTCTTCCGGGGCTGGCCATTGCCGCGTCGATGGCTCCCCTGCTAGCCTTTGCGGCAGAGACCGTCGGGGCGACGGTCGGGGTAACTCCCGCAGCGATCGGTACGGTCGCCGGAGATCTGGGGGTGGATGCCAAGGTCTATCGGGACGAGACCGTGCGAACGGGCCCATCCGGAGTCCTCGAGATCAAGTTCCTCGACCAGACCCGCC
>JAATFR010000372.1 GCA_015655095.1 Hyphomicrobiales bacterium
AGCATGTGATGTCGCTGATCCGCTCCATGCGCGGCGGCAAGGACTATGACGCGGAATGGGGCAAGCGGATGAAGGGCGACGGCCCCTATGCCTGGCAGATCGCCCGGCGTTTCGAGATCGCGACCCGACGGCTGGGCTTCAACCAGCCCGGACGGCGGCTTGACTGCACACAGTTCCAGGTGCCCGGCCGCGGCGTGCAGCTTTCCCTGCTGTAACGAGCCCTGCTGTAACGAGCCCTGCTGTAACGGGCCCTGCTGTAACGGGCCCTGCTGTAACGGGCCCTGCTGTAACGGGCCCTGCTGTAACGGGCCGCTGCCAACAGACCTGCTGTTGCTTCGCGATCCCCTGCCCGCCAGACTGCCCCCATGCAGTCCGATTCGCCTTTTTTCGCTGGCTTCCGGCCCCTCGACTATGCCTTTGAGCGGTCGCTGGGCGCGCCCGGGCGCCTCATTTGCGGCATCGACGAGGTGGGTCGCGGTCCACTGGCAGGCCCCGTGCTCGCTGTCGCCGTGATCCTCGATGAACAGCGCATTCCGGCAGGCCTTGATGATTCCAAGGCGCTCACCGCCCGGCGGCGCGATGCCCTGCACGGCGAGCTGACCGGTTGCTGCGACTGGGCGGTCGGCATCGCCAGCGTCGAGGAAATCGACGCAATCAATATCCTGCAAGCGACCATGCTCGCCATGTCCCGCGCCGTGGATGGGCTTCGGTCCACCCCCGCGCTCGCTCTTGTCGACGGCAACCGCGCGCCCGCCCTGCGTTGCCCGGCACAAACCATTATCAAGGGCGACGGACGGGTGCTTTCCATTGCCGCCGCCTCGATCATCGCCAAGGTGATCCGCGACCGCATGATGACGGAACTGGCCCTCACCCACCCCGGATATGGCTGGGAGCGCAACGCCGGTTATGGCACGGCGGAGCATCTGGACGCGCTGAAGCGGCTGGGCGCGAGCACACACCACAGAAAAAGCTTTGCACCGATACGCAACATATTGAGTCCCGGTGGCGGCGAGAGACTCGATGTTGTGTGAAGAGAATCCACTAACATATTGATTCTAAAATACTTATTGACGTCAGAATCCCACATGATTCAAGATCGCCCGAGATTTTACCGGGGGTTTTCACCGTGGCACTGTTCCAGCACAAGACGAGCCTGCCGCTCGACAATATCCTCATGGGGGATTGCATCGAGATCATGAACGGGCTGCCCGAGAAATCGGTCGACCTGATTTTCGCCGACCCGCCCTACAATCTCCAGCTTGGCGGCGACCTGACCCGCCCCGACCAGTCGAAGGTCGATGCCGTCAATGACGAGTGGGACAAGTTCGAGAGCTTCGCCACCTATGACCGGTTCACCCGCGAATGGCTCCATGCCGCCCGCCGCATCCTCAAGGACAATGGCGCGATCTGGGTGATCGGCTCCTATCACAACATCTTCCGCGTCGGCACCGCGCTTCAGGACATCGGCTTCTGGGTCATGAACGATGTGATCTGGCGCAAGTCCAATCCCATGCCCAATTTCCGGGGCACGCGCTTCACCAATGCCCATGAAACGCTGATCTGGGCGACGAAATCGGCGGAGCAGAAGAAATACACTTTCAACTATGACGCCATGAAGGCGCTCAACGACGACCTCCAGATGCGCTCCGACTGGCTGCTGCCGCTGTGCACCGGCAATGAGCGACTGAAGGATGCCGAAGGCAGCAAGACCCACCCGACCCAAAAGCCCGAAGCCCTGCTGCACCGGGTGCTTCTCGCCACCACCAACCCGGGCGATGTGGTGCTGGATCCCTTTTTCGGCACCGGCACCACCGGCGCGGTGGCAAAGAAACTCGGCCGCCGCTTCATCGGCATCGACCGCGAGGCGGATTACATCAAGGCCGCGCAGGCCCGGATCGACCGGGTGACGGCAAGCTCGCCCGAGGATCTGAAGGTGACCGGCTCGAAAAAATCGGAACCGCGCATTCCCTTCGGCCTGCTGATCGAGCGCGGGCTGCTGGAGCCCGGCACCGTGCTGACCGACCCGATGCGCCGCCATGCCGCCCGGGTGCGTCCGGATGGCACCATCGTGTGCAGCGACGCCACCGGCTCGATCCACAAGATCGGCGCCCATGTGCAGGGGCTCGATGCCTGCAACGGCTGGACCTACTGGCACTTCAAGACCGATGGCAAATTCAGGCCGATCGACATTCTGCGCCAGAAGGTGCGGGCGGAAATGGGTTCGGCGTAAATTCAGCCTTGCTGCTGGATATTCACGGTCGGCGGGTTAGTCTCCCGCCATGCGCAATCTTGCCGAATCACTCGCACCGGATGCTTCGCCACGAGAACTGCTGGCCGACGCGCACCGGGTTCTGCGCGATGTCTTCGGCTATGAGAGCTTCCGGCCCGGCCAGACGCCGGTGATCGAGGCCGTGCTGGCGGGCAGCAATGTGCTGGCCGTGATGCCGACAGGTGCTGGCAAATCCCTGTGCTTTCAGGTGCCGGCCCTTGTGCGTGGCGGTCTCACGCTGGTGGTCTCGCCGCTGGTTGCGCTGATGCAGGATCAGGTGGCGGCCCTGCGACTCGCAGGCGTGGGGGCGGAAACCATCAATTCCTCGCGATCGCGCGAGGACAATGTGCTGAGCTGGCGGCGCGTGGCGTCAGGCGACGCGCCCCTCCTCTATCTCGCGCCGGAACGGCTGATGACCGAGCGCATGATCGGGGCGCTCCAGCGCCTGCCGGTCAGCCTGATCGCGGTCGATGAGGCCCATTGCATTTCCCAATGGGGGCCCTCCTTCCGCCCGGAATATGAGGCGCTGTCGGGCCTGCGCCACAACTTTCCCCATGTCCCCATCGTGGCGCTGACGGCGACGGCGGACGAAACCACGAGGGCCGACATTGCCGGGCGGCTTTATGGCG
>JAATFR010000346.1 GCA_015655095.1 Hyphomicrobiales bacterium
AAGGAAATCACTGTCGCGGCGAAAATGGGCATGGCTGACCCGGAGTATAATCCCCGCCTGCGCGCCGCCATTATCGCGGCCCGCGCCCAGAACATGCCCAAGGACAATATCGAGCGGGCGATCAAGAAAAGTCTGGAAGCAGGTGGCGATAATTATGACGAGGTGCGCTACGAGGGCTTCGGGCCCGCCGGCGTCGGCGTCATCATCGAGGCGCTGACCGACAACCGCAACCGCACCGCCAGCGACGTGCGCGCCATCTTCACCAAGAATGGCGGCAATCTGGGTGAGACAGGCTCGGTTTCGTTCGGCTTCGACCATGTCGGCTCGATCGAGTTCGCACCTGAGGTCACCGATGCCGACGCCATGCTGGAAGCCGCCATCGAGGCGGGTGCCGAGGACTGCCAGTCCGACGAGAATGGCCACACGCTGACCACCGGCATGGAAGATGTGCACGGCATCGCCCGCGCGCTTGAGGCGAAGTTCGGCGAGCCGCGCTCGGTCACCATCATCTGGAAGCCGCAGGTCAGCATTGCGCTCGATGACGAGAAGGCGCAGACCATGCTCAAGATGCTCGACGCGCTGGACGACAACGACGACGTGCAGCAAGTTTATGCAAACTTCGAGATGTCTGATTCGTTCATGGAGAAGATGTCGGCCTGATCTCTTGCGAAAGTCTGGCTGCCCATGCCCCACGTCCGGCGATTCCTCGGCCTTGATCCCGGTCTGCGCTCGACCGGCTGGGGAGTTATCGAGATGGAGGGCACGCGTCTGCGCCATCTTGGCAATGGCACCCTCAAGACCCATGACAAGCTTTCCCTTGCGGAGCGCCTGGTTCAGCTCGAGCGCGCGCTCGTTCTGGTCGTTGATGAATGGCGGCCGGATACGGCGGCGGTGGAAAACGCCTTCATGGCGAAGGATGCGCCTGCGGCCCTCAAGCTTGGTCAGGCGCGCGCGATCTGCCTGCTTGTGCCGGCCCGCGCCGGGCTCGCGGTCGCCGAATATGCCTCAACCCAGGTGAAGAAGGCGGTCGTTGGCGCGGGCCATGCGGCCAAGGATCAGGTCGGCCTGATGGTCTCGATGCTGCTGCCGGGCGTTACCCTTCATTCCGAACATTCCGCCGACGCGCTCGCGATCGCCATCACGCACGCTCATCTGGAAGCCAGCACCTTGCGTGTTGAGGCGGCGCTGGCAAAAGCGGGAGCGGGGCGATGATCGGCAAGCTGAGAGGCATCGTCGATTCCACCGGCGAGGACTGGGCCATCCTCGATGTGGCGGGCGTCGGCTATCTCGTCCATTGCTCCATGCGCACGCTGGGCGATCTCCATGAGGGCGATCCGGTGACTCTCTTTATCGAGACGCAGGTGCGCGAGGACGCGATCACACTGGTCGGCTTTGTCAGCGAAGCCGAGCGCGACTGGTTCAGGCTGGTTTTCACCGTTCAGGGCGTTGGCACCCGCGTGGCGCTTTCGCTGCTCTCTGCGCTTTCGCCTTCAGACCTTGCTTCCGCGCTGGCGCGTGAGGACAAGAAATCCATCGAGCGGGCCAATGGCGTCGGGCCTCGCCTTGCCTCGCGCATTGTCACGGAACTCAAGGATAAGGTGCCCGCGCGTCTGGGCCTTGTCTCTGCGCTTACGGCTGCGCCCACGGAAAAATCCGTCAACGGATCAGGTGGCGGCGCCATGAAGGACGCGATCTCGGCGCTCGCCAATCTGGGCTATCCTCCTGCGCAGGCGGCTGGCGCCATCGCGGCGGCGGCTGACAGGCTCGGGGCCGAGGCCGGGCCTGAGGTGTTGATCCGTCAGGGCCTGAAGGAGCTGGCGAAATCATGAGCGAACGTCTGGTGACAGCGCTTCAGCGCGATGAAGACATGACCGACAAGGCGCTGCGCCCCCGCGATCTCGACAGTTTCGTCGGGCAGGCGCAGGCGCGGGCCAATCTCTCCGTTTTCATCGAGGCGGCTCGGACGAGGGGCGAGGCGCTTGACCATGTGCTGTTCGCGGGCCCTCCGGGTCTTGGCAAGACCACGCTCGCGCAGATCGTCGCCCGGGAGCTTGGCGTCAATTTCAAGGCAACGTCCGGGCCTGTCATATCGAAGGCCGGGGACCTTGCCGCGCTGCTGACCAATCTTGAGCCGCGCGACGTTTTGTTCATCGATGAAATCCACCGCCTCAATCCGGCAGTGGAGGAAATTCTCTATCCGGCGATGGAGGATTTCCAGCTTGATCTGATGATCGGCGAGGGACCGGGCGCGCGCTCGGTCAAGATCGACCTTGCTCCCTTCACGCTGGTTGGCGCGACCACACGTACTGGGCTTCTCACCACGCCGTTGCGCGACCGGTTCGGCATTCCCGTCCGGCTTAATTTCTACGAGATTTCCGAGCTTGAGCAGATCGTGCGCCGGGGCGCGGACCTGCTCGACATCGGCATGACCGGCGAGGGTGCCCATGAGATTGCGCGCCGGGCGCGCGGTACGCCGCGCGTCGCGGGGCGTCTGCTGCGCCGGGTCCGTGACTTCGCCATTGTCGATGGCGTGGCCGCTATCGACGCGAAGGTGGCTGACCATGCGCTGCGCCGCCTTGAAGTCGATGAGCGCGGCCTTGATGCGCTCGATCATCGCTATCTGCGCGCCATCGCCATCACCTTCGCGGGTGGGCCTGTCGGCATCGAAACCATAGCGGCGGCCATGAGCGAGCCGCGCGACGCCATCGAGGAAATCATCGAGCCCTATCTGATCCAGCAGGGCTTTGTGAACCGCACGCCACGCGGGCGCACGCTCACCCCCTCCGCCTTTGCCCATCTCGGGGTTGATGTGCCTGCGGGGCCAGCGGGGCAGGGCGCACTTTTCAACGGGGGTGATCTGTGAGCGGCGTACCGTCGCAGACGTGGCCTGATCTGGCGGGCCGCCTTGTCGGCAAGGTCCATGTGTTGCCGGTCCGGGTTTATTATGAGGATACGGATTTCTCCGGCATCGTCTATCACGCCAATTATCTGCGCTTCGCCGAGCGTGGCCGGTCGGATTTCCTGCGTCTCATGGGGATCAATCATAACGAGCTTTTTGCAGGCGACGAGCCGCTGGCCTTCGCCGTGCACCGGATGGAGATCGGCTTCCTGAAGCCGGCCAGGATCGATGATCGGCTGGAGGTTCATACCCGTTATGTCAGGGGGAGCGGCGCGCGCATCGAGGCTGTGCAGAAGATATATCGCCTCGATACGGAAAAGCCGTCCGAGGAAATCTGGCGGGCCGAGGTCTTCGCCGCCTGCATTGATCGCAACGGGCGGGCGAAGCGGCTGCCGCAATCCATCGTCGAGGCGCTGGCCCTGCACCTTGATGCAGGCGCGAATCACTAAAGGTAAAAAGTATTTATCATTATGGTGGCGCAGTTTTGTGAATCAACTAACCTGCGAAAGGGCGACGAATCGCGTGGAATGCCACTCTTTCGTCATATTTAGGCAACTATCTACCGACCAAATCCCGTCAAGGCTCTGTGTGGTATGGGCGAATCAGGGTGGGGGCTATGCTCTGGCGCGCCAATAGCATATTCATGCCCCGGATGGAGCCGCGTGTCGGCGAACTTGGAGACTGAGTTTTATGGATCCCGCGACCATTGCAGCGACCGGCCAGGTAATCACCAACACGACAATGTCTGCTCCTCCCATCGACTTTTCGATGCTGGGCCTGTTTCTCCGGGCCGATCTCATCGTCAAGTTCGTCATGCTGGGGCTGGTTTTCTCGTCAGTCTGGTCCTGGGCCATTATCTTTGAAAAGCTCTGGCGATTCCGCCAGATCGAGCGCGCCGCCGACTCGTTCGAGCGCACCTTCTGGTCGGGC
This sequence comes from Hyphomicrobiales bacterium, assembly GCA_015655095.1. Classification (GTDB taxonomy): domain Bacteria; phylum Pseudomonadota; class Alphaproteobacteria; order Parvibaculales; family Parvibaculaceae; genus JAATFR01. The sequence continues at coordinate 3,830 of JAATFR010000346.1, forward strand.
CGTTCGCTCGATGAGCTTTATCAGGAAATAGGGCATCGCCCGCAGCATCCCATTTCGGCGCTGTTTATTGCCGCGATGCGCGAATGGCGCCGTTCGCAGGAAATGGTTGTCGAGAGTTTCGCGGGCGTGAAGGAGCGGGTCGACAAGGTGATGAATGTCACCATCAGCCGCGAGATGCTGGCGCTGGAAACCCGGCTTTTGTTCCTTGCCACGGTCGGCTCCACAGCGCCCTTCATCGGTCTGTTCGGCACGGTCTGGGGCATCATGCACGCCTTCCAGTCGATTGCTCTCTCGCGCGACACCAACCTTGCGGTTGTGGCTCCCGGCATTGCCGAGGCCTTGTTCGCAACCGCGCTTGGCCTCATCGCCGCCATTCCTGCGGTGATCGGTTATAACCGCCTGTCCAGTCAGATGGGCCGTTTTGGTTCGCGCCTTGAAGGCTTTGCCGAGGAATTCTCGGCGATTCTGTCGCGCCAGCTCGACGAGCGGGGGTAATTCGCATGGCGATGGGTCTCAACGGGTCAGGCAGGGGAGGCCGGCGCAGCCGCTTTGCCCGCGCGCCGATGGCCGAAATCAACGTGACGCCGATGGTCGACGTCATGCT
>JAATFR010000112.1 GCA_015655095.1 Hyphomicrobiales bacterium
ATGAGCGGCACGGCGATGGCGACGGGCGGCATGAAGCGCATCGAAAGCACGAAGAACTTGATGTCGTCGGCCATGGCCATGGGGTAGCGGGCCACCGCATAGGCACAGGGCAGGCCGAGCACCGCACCGATCAGCACGGCGGAGCCGGTGATGATCAGCGAATTCATGAGGCCGGCCTGCACGCTGTCGCGCGTCAGCACATAGATGAAATTGTCCAGCGTCGGCGTGAAGAAGAACACCGGCGAGGTGGTGACGATATCGACGCGGTTCTTGAAGGCGCTGAGCAGTGTCCAGAACAGCGGAAACAGGGTGATGAAGACCAGAATGGCAATGATCAGCCATGCCGCGTAGCGCGCTAGACCTCTTGCCATTTTTTCACTCGCTTGAAGATCACCGTGAAGGCGATGGTGGTGGCCACCATCATGAGGACGGCCATTGAGGAGGCGTATGAGATGCGGCCGGATTCGATGAAGCCCTGCGAGAAGGCATACATGTCCAGGGTCTCGGTCGATATGCCCGGTCCGCCGCGCGTCATCACATAGATGAGGTCGAATGCGCGCAGGGATTCCACCATCTTGACGAAGGTCAGGCTCACCAGCGGCGCTGCCAGCATCGGGATGGCAATGTAGAAATAGACCTCCCAGGTGCGCGCATGATCGAGCCTCGCCGCCTCCAGGGGCTGTTGCGGCAGCGTCTCGAGCAGTTTCACGATGATCACGCAGAACAGCAGGCTCCATTGCCAGACATCGACGATGGCGACCGTGGCCATGGCGGTATTGGGATTGGCAAGCAGGTCGACCGGCTCGCCGGTGATGATGCGGATCGGGTAGATGGCGATGCCGAACAGGGGGTGGAAGGCAAATTTCCAGACGAAAGCGGCGGAGACCCGCGGCAGCAGCACCGGTATGATGAAGATGGCGCACAGGATGTTGCGCACGCGTGGCGAGGTGGTCTCGAACAGCATGATCGCCAGCCCGATGGCCACCACCATGGTGCTCACGACCGTGACCACCTCCCAGGTCAGCGAGACCTTGATGGAGTTGAGGAAGCGGTTGTCGTGGAACAGATCGACGAAATTGGCAAAGCCGACATAGCTGACTTCATCGCTGCTCAGTTCCCTATCCTGGAAGGCGATGTTGACGGCATAGACAGTCGGAACAAGCGAGAGGAACAACAGCGTCAGCATGGGCGGCGCCGTGAACAGCAAAGGAAGCCTTGTCTTTATCTTCATAGAAGCAACCGCCGCACATCGGAGGAACAGGGGCTATATGAAGTTTGATGGCTGCCAGGCCCGCTTGTGCGGACGAAGACCACCTTCCAGCGACACCGCATCAGGATGATGGCGGTGGGCACCGGGGCGCCTGGGTTCTGTGCGACGGGACGAGATCGGCCCGGGCGCTATTCCTCCAGTTCTTCTTCTTGTCGTTCTTTTTTGCCGCAACAGATTGTTGGGTTGCGCAACTATTGATCAAGATTCCGGGGGCGTCAACGCGCTTAACTGGAGGGGAGGCATTTGGTTATCCGCAGGGAAATGAAAAACGGCGCCCCGAAGGACGCCGTTTTCCGATTTGGAGCCGGTAACGTAACCGCCGGTGGCGAAGCCAACTCAGTAGCGATCCCAACGGCGTTCCGGGCGGCCCCGATCATGGTCGCGACCCCAGTCTCGGCGGGGCTGGCCATAGCCGTAATACTGGACCCGGCGACGGTCGGGCACGCAGCGGCCCCACGGATTGGGATGCCAGCCCGGACCGCAGCCCCAGCGCACATCCTGCACCAGGGACGAAGTGCCCGGCGCGGTACGTGCCGGCGACATGGCCGAGGAAGTCTCGGCCGTAGCGGCCAGGCCGGCAATGGCGAGCACGGCGGCAAAAACGGTCTTGGTGGGGAATTTCATGGGATACCCTCATTGGCATTACGATGAGGGTATCCTGGCACGGCCCGACTGAACGGGGCTTGAGCGTGCCAGTCATCTTCCGTTCAGGAAGGTGTTATTTCTCGACTCTGTCCCAGCCATTGGGGCCCAGGCGTTCCTGTGGAAGGAAACGGCCCTTGTAGGCCATCTTTCGTGACCCATCGACCCAGTAGCCGAGATAGAGATAGGGCAGCCCCAGGGCCTTTGTCCGTTCGATGTTGTAGAGGATCATTAAGGTACCCACACTTCGTTCGGCCATCCCGGGTTCATAGAAGGAATATACCATCGACAGGCCATCCGCGAGGATGTCGGTGAGCGACACACCGATCAGCGGTCCCTCGCCCTGGCGGTTGACCGGCAGGCCCTGGCCCGTGAGCCGGTATTCGACGAGCCTGGTGTTCACATGCGTATCCTCGACCATCATCGCATAGTCGAGCACCGTCATGTCAGCCATGCCGCCATCGGCGTGGCGCTGGTCGAGATAGGCACGGAAGGTGGAATATTGTTCCGAAGTCGGCGTGGCGGTGCGCATCTCGGAAGCGACATCGGTGTTGTCCGCGAGCGTTCGCCTGAAGGACTTGGTCCTGATGAAATCAGCAACGGGAACGCGCACGGAGACGCAGGCCTTGCAGCTTTCACAGGCCGGGCGATAGGCAATGGTTTGCGAGCGACGAAACCCGCCATGGCTCAGGACATCGTTGAGACGCCCGGCCCGCTCACCGATCAGGTGGGTGAAAACCTTCCGCTCCTGCCGATTCGGCAGGTAAGGGCAGGCCGAGGGCGCCGTGAGGTAGAACTGCGGGGCGTCGCGGGGTTCTCGCGTCAAGCCGTCGCCTCCCGATCGACGATGGCCGCGCGGAACGGTTGGCTCATGGTCCGACGCATGTCGCGTTGCTCTCGGAGATCGTCACGGGCGGCGCACGACGATGACGCCAGCCAGCATATCATGCAGGCACCGCTTGTCCTGCATGAACAACGACACGAGCAGGATCGGGAACACCATCCAGCTGAAATAGAACAGGACCGC
>JAATFR010000215.1 GCA_015655095.1 Hyphomicrobiales bacterium
CCACCATCTCATGAGCCGGGTTGAGGTTGAATGTCAGACGCCGGTGATCTCTCCCGAATATTGGCAGACTTTGCCGGGCATCTTGTTTCGTCGCGCAAGCTGTCGGCTCAGGACATTCAGCGGGCCAAGCATCTGGCGGAGAATGGCGGAGAGGATCTGGGGCTCGTTCTCACCCGCCTTGGCCTGATTTCGGAACGGGATCTGGCTGAAGAAATTTCACGCTTCCTCACCATTCCCCTTGTCGGGCTGGACCAGATTTCTGAAGAACCTCTCCCCGACGATGTTCTCAGCAGCCGTTTCCTTTTGCAGTCCCACATCATTCCCCTGTCTGTCTCTTCGGATGCCGTCTCGATCGCGATGGCCAATCCCTTCGACCGGGGTCTGCTCGACGCCATCCGTTTCGCCACGGGCAAGGCCCCGCGCCTGAGCGTATCGACCTATTCGGACATAGAGGCCGCGCTTGACCGGCTATACGGCGACGGGAAATCGCAGATCAGCCAGATCGCCGACAATGCCCGGTCCTTTCATGACGAGGGCCTCCTCAGCTTTTCACCTTCATCACATTGGCGACCGCTTCCAGCGGCTCCTCGGTGACGCCGTAGCCTGCCGCCTCGGGAATGACCAGTACGCCCTTGTCACCCCGCTTCTCAAGCTGCGGCATAACGGTGACGACCGGCGTCGCGTTCGCGATTTCGATGGCCTGCGCGGCCGTGGCGTAGCGCGTGAGTTTGAGGATATTCATCCGTGTCGGGAAGATGATGGTGCGGGTGCCCGCCAGGCCCTCTTCCAGCGCATCCTGCGGGCGTATCCAGACGGAATCGACCGACTCCGTGCCATCATGTATGGCGACGTGATCCTCCGGCGCGATGGCCAGATAGAACAGCGTGTCGAAGCGCTTCGGCATCATCTTCGGCGTGATCCAGTGGGCATAGGGCGTCAGCGCGTCAGCGGCGATTCGAAGGCCCTGCTCCACGCAAAATTCGCCGATGCCGATCTCGCCGCTGTTGAGCTTTTCTCGGAAAGATTCAAGCTCGCGCAGACGGGTGGCATCCACCAGCCTGCCGGAACTGTCGCGCGCCAGCAGCACGCCGCATTCCTCATAGGCCTCGCGAATGGCGGCCACCCGCATATAAAGCTCACGATCATCATAGAGATGCGCGCCATCGGTCAGCTGACGGATATTCTCCTGCCGGTCACCCTTGTCCACCTTGCCGCCGGGGAAAACCAGTGCGCCGCTGGCGAAATCGATCTGGTGATGGCGCACCACCATGAAGACCTCGAGCCCCGCCTCGCCGTCGCGCAGCAGCAGAATGGTCGATGCAGCAATCAGATTTTCAGTCTCGTCGCTCATGGTCACTTCCCGTCTTTTTGTTCTTGTTGATAGGTTCAGAGAACCATTTCAGACCCGTTCGATGATCATCGCAATACCCTGCCCGACGCCGATGCACATGGTGCAGAGCGCATAGCGGCCTTGGCGCGCCTGAAGCTCATAGGCGGCCGTGGTGACGAGACGCGCGCCCGACATGCCGAGCGGATGGCCAAGCGCGATGGCGCCGCCATTGGGATTAACGTTTTCCGCATCGTCGGCAAGGCCCAGATCGCGCAGAACGGCGAGCCCCTGCGCGGCGAACGCCTCGTTGAGTTCGATCACATCCATATCCGCGAGGGAAAGGCCCGTCATCGCCAGCACCTTGCGGGTAGCGGGCGCGGGGCCCATGCCCATGATGCGCGGCGGCACCCCCGCCGCCGCTGTGGCGACGATGCGGGCCATGGGTGTGAGCGCATATTTCTCCGCCGCCTCCGGCGAGGCAATGAGCAGCGCGCAGGCCCCGTCATTAACGCCGGACGCATTGCCCGCGGTCACCGTGCCATCCTTGCGAAAAGGCGTGGGGAGTTTCGCCAGCGACTCAATCGTCGTATCCGCGCGGGGATGTTCATCGCGCTCGACCAGCGTTTCACCCTTTTTCGAGGGGATGGTCACCGGCACGATTTCACGATCAAAACGCCCGGAGGCCTGCGCCGCGCCCGCGCGCTGCTGGCTGCGGACCGCGAAGGCGTCCTGATCGGCCCGACTGATCTGGAATTCGGCCGCGACATTTTCCGCCGTCTCCGGCATCGAGTCGGTGCCATACTGGCGCTGCATCAGCGGATTGATGAAGCGCCAGCCGATCGTGGTGTCATAGATCTGCGCATCGCGGGAAAAGGCGCTGGCTGCCTTGCCCATGACGAAGGGCGCGCGCGACATGCTCTCGACGCCGCCCGCGATCATCAGGTGCGCTTCCCCCGACTTGATGGCGCGCGCCGCCGTGCCGACGGCATCCATGCCCGAGCCGCACAGTCGGTTGATGGTGGAGCCCGACACCCCCTCGGTAAGTCCAGCAAGCAGCGCGGACATGCGCGCAACATTGCGGTTGTCTTCGCCCGCCTGATTGGCGCAGCCGAAAATCACATCATCGACCGCACTCCAGTCGACGGAGATGTTGCGCGACATCAGCGCAAGAAGCGGAATCGCGCCCAGATCGTCGGCCATGACATTGGCCAGCGCGCCGCCATACCGGCCGACGGGGGTGCGAACAGCGTCACAGATGAGGGCATCGCGAAGATCGAGACTCATGGATCAATTCCCTGAAGCAGCGGCACGGCGTCGAGCGACAGAGCCGGGCCTGATGACAGGGCTGGACCCTAGCAGATTCTGAAAAGCCCGTGCCCCAAAAAGGTCCGGCCCCGGGAGAAACCCGGGGCCGGTTTATGGAAAGAGCCTGTCCGATCCAACACCGCCCCCGGCAGCGTCAAAGCCGCCGGGGAACGATATTTCGCTCAGAATGAATAGGACAACGTCATGCTCGCGAAATCCTTGTCATAGGCATAGTTGCGGAACTTGTTTCCAAAGGCGGTTGTCCACTGAACGTTCAGATTCCATGAACTCAGGTAGGACGCATTGAAGCCGGTGGAGATCTTCTTCACCCCGCTGATGAAGCCGGGCCCGATGGGGCCGGCGGAGTAGCCGGTGACATCATGCGACCAGACCAGCAGCGGCGAGAGCGTAACTGCTGTTCCAAACGCATTGTTGTATTGTGGGCTGACCATGAGGCGGTAACCCCATGAGAAAGCGCTCGCATATTTAGCGCCACTGCAAGTGCCGGTTGAAGACAGACCCCCAGGGCATTGGCCACTCCCCAGAGCAGCATCAATCATAGGGTTATCGCTGTACTGATCAGCCCGGTTGATGCTGAGATGGTCCCGTCCGCCGGTATTCGGCAGATATTGGAAGCCCACATTGGCCAGCAGAACCGTCAGGTCAGCGCCGATGAAATCGGTGACGGGGCTGGTGGTTGAGAGCGTGCTCGTGGTCTGCAACTGGCCAGTAATCACGCCCTTGCGCCTGTAGCTCGGGATAATGTCGCCAGCACTCGTCAGGCGCCCCCCCGTGGAAGCGATGCCCAGATCCTCACCAAGAATGGTGCTGGTCGCGATCTGGTAGGCCATGTTCGGCGAATAGGCGACTTCACCGGCAAGCGCGGTGCCGCCAAGCAGATCCTGAAGCGTTGTGTTGAAGCTCACACCCATCATGTGAATGTTGGGCGCATACTGGGCCAGATAGCGCTGGCTGGCGAACGCCGCCTTACCACTCTTGAGCAGAGTGCTTGTCGGTGCCGTATAGGCCAGAATGGGAAAGGCGGAATGGAAGTTGGTGTAGTAGAAGCCAAAATCCGTGCCGTCGTTCAACCAGTCCGCATAATAGCCGAGCTTGACGCCGAACTGCCCCTGATTGCCGGGCTCATCGTCGTCACCGCGCAACATGAAACCGCCGCCATTGATAGCCTGGCTCACACCGCCAAACTGCTGGACCAGCCCGTTATATTCGCCACCGAGCACCTGATAAGCGCCGCCCGGACCAAAGAAGTCGTTGGACGCAAAAAAGCTGCCGACCGAGTCAAGGTGCACCGGGTTCCAGAGGAACTCATACCAGCCTTCCAGATTGAAGTTGGCTGGCAGGCCGACGGAGGCGTAGATCGCCGGCATTGGCGTCACGGCATTCTTCAGCTCAGAACCGGGCGTGCGCAACGCTGTTACATCATAGCCCAGATAGGAGTTGATGCCGCCCTGGATGAACAGGCTTTCACCCCAGTTGATGACCTGGTTGCCCAGACGAATGTTGAGTGGATTGCCGTCCACATCCCACTTGCCATAAACAAAGGCATCAAGCAGGCGAGCGCCAAAACCCGCGCCATTGAAACCATCCCGCGCGCCATCCCCGCGGATGGCATCGTTCAGAGGACGTGAACCGAAGCGGGTGCTGTTCGTGCCGAGCTGCTGGTTGCCCCAATAGTCGTAGTAACCCTTCCAGCGGAAGAAGCCGCCATAATTCTCCCAGTCGAGCTGCAACTCCTGTGAAATCTGAACCTGCGTCGTATAAGGCTTCCACTGCTTGGTATTGATATTTCCATCATCCCCATTGGCAGTCATATTGTAAGGACCACACCCGCCGCTGTTCTTGCTGATGAGGCTGCAATCCTGCTTGGAGGTCCGAATACCGGCCTGAAGGCTCAACGTCGTATCAAGATTGGCGCTGACCGCCCCGACACTGAAGTCAAGCGCATAAGCCCCTGGCGAAAAGGCGAGCGTCATCAGGCCCGCCACACCGCCGAGAAGCAGTGTACGGATATTGTTGAAAGTCATTGAGCCCCTCCCGAGTCTCTGATTGATCTTCTTTATTATTTTACGCAGCGCCTGGAGAGGCTCGCCCTGTCGACGATTACACTCCCCCGAGTCACCACGTTCTCCGGTAACCAGTGGAGAACAAGAACCTCACTCAAGTCAACGCCACCACTGCACCCACCAAGAGAATGTAGGGAATTTTTACTGAATTCGCCAATGGTGAAGCAGTAATACAACAATTTAAAGGGCTGAATATAACCATTATTGAATTATATATGATTAATAATTCTATTTATCTTAATACTTATTTAAGAAATATCCATATTTTTATTTTGCACCGCAGCAAGAACCGTCAGTTCCAGTATTTCCTGAGAGGAGCATTCCGGGAAACACAGAAACTGAAGTCATTTATCTGGAGCGGGAAAAGGAAATTAGCGGGACGCGGTATGTGCGTTCCAGAGGGCGAGCGAAAACACAACCATTGCACCGATCTGATGTGCAGCACCCAGCGGAATGGGCACGATCTCCAGCAGCGTCCAGATGCCGAGCCCAACCTGCGCGAGAACGGCCAGAATCAGCAGGCTGCTTGAGCGCCGCAGGCCGGGATGCGGCATTTGGCGCAGCCATATCCAGAAAGCGCAGACGCACAGCGTGATCGCATAGGCCATCATGCGATGATCAAACTGCACGGTCAGCACGTTCTCGAACAGATTGCGCCATGCGGGCGTAATAAAGAACAAACCTTCAGGAATGAAAGCGTCCTTGATCAGGGGCCAGGAATTATAGATGAAACCCGCGTCGGTACCGGCGACGAAACCGCCCAGAAGGATCTGGAGATAGACGAGAACGGCAAGGCCATAAGCCGCCACACTGACGCCCGGCGGCACGGGTGAGGCGGTTCTCGCCGCAGGCCCTCGCCACAAGCTGAAGCCGATCCAGCAGATATAGGCATAGATCAGGACAGCAAGTCCCAGATGGGCGACCAGACGGTACTGGCTGACGCTCACCCGTTCGGTCAGGCCGCTTTTGACCATGTACCAGCCAAGCAATCCCTGCATCCCGCCGAGCGCAAACATGAGCAGGAGTCGGGGTACCATGGCGCGCTCGATGCGCTTCGCCAGCAGAAACCAGACAAAGGGCACGACGAAGACGACGCCGATCAGCCGCCCGAGCAGCCGGTGCCCCCACTCCCAGAAATAGATCGACTTGAATTCCGAAAGGCTCATGCCCTCGTTGACGAGCCGATACTGGGGGATCTGCTGGTATTTCTGGAATTCCGCCTGCCAGGCCACATCACTCAAAGGCGGTATGGCCCCGGTGACCGGCTTCCATTCGGTGATAGAAAGCCCTGAGCCGGTAAGCCTGGTCAGCCCGCCGACCAGCACCATGGCCATCACCAGCCCCGCAATACCGAAAAGCCAGATAGCGACGGCGCGCCGGGCCGGGCGACGGTCATTTAAACCGGGAGCAAGGAAAACAGCATCAGCATCGAGAGACGTCATGGCAAAACCGATATTCCGTCATATCCATCAAGACCGGGACGGACGCGAAGTTGCCCCACCACGGCCGATGCCATAAAAGGCGGATATTCACACAGAGCGTCCGCCGCTTTTCCGGCGGACCCGCGGAGACAATCATGGCCCTTCGACTGCGAACCCGGAAACTCATCGGCACCATCGTGCTCCTGATCTTCCTTCTGTTCTATTCGCTGCTGATCATGACCATCGCGGTGAGCGGCCACATCCCGCAGAACGGCTTCGTGCAGTTCATTTTCTATCTGGTCGCGGGCACGATCTGGGCGTTTCCGGCCCGCTTCCTGATCGTCTGGATGGTCCGGCCCGACCGGCCGTCGGCAGCCTGAGCGACCTGGGTCGTCAGATCAGTCGAAACGGCCGAAGGTCGTCTTGTTGAGCAAGAGCAGCACGGCGAAAAAAATCAGAATGGGTAAAAGCTGGGCCATAAACGCGACTCCTTTAGCGGGCGCTGGCGCGCCCGGGACAGTTCGCGCGAACTTGCCGCAATGCGCGCGGCCTGTCCATAAGGAATGCAGAGGGGACAGAAGGACCATCGGTCTTTTGGACTTTTGCGATCCGGCTCCAGCAACAGCTTCGACGCCGCACTCAAGGTGTGTTGGCAAGGCACCCGAAGTGCTTGAAAATTCTCAAGGTCCCCGCGTTGCCTTTCTTCGCGAGTCGCGTCTATAGTGCGCCGCCTTGGGGGGGGAAGCCTTCTTCAGGTTCTTGACGGAGCGTAGCGCAGCCCGGTAGCGCACTTGTCTGGGGGACAAGGGGTCGTGGGTTCGAATCCCGCCGCTCCGACCAATGAAAAGCCCGCCACCTCAACAGGTTGGCGGGCTTCTTTCTTTCAAAACCTGATTCCAGGAATATTACCGCTCCGGGAGATTGCGCGCGACGGTGGCCCGTCCCCGGTCGAGTTCGACTTTCAGGCTTCTGAGCTGGTCGATGATATGGCCGATGACAGCGCTGCTGCCCACGGCCGATGCGCTTCGTCTGGGACCAGGAGCCGGCGCCTCCTCGGATCGGGCAGCTTCCTTCACAAGGGTCAGCGCCGCCGTATCAGCAATGCCGCGCCCCGTCTCCGAAACGAATTTGGCGCCATGCTCGCGGAACACTTTCTGCACGCCCCGGATGGTGAAGCCATTACTGTAGAGCAGCGCGCGGACGCCGCGCAGCAGATCCACATCCTCGGGCCGGTAATAGCGCCGGCCGCCACCGCGTTTCATCGGACGAATCTGCGTGAACTTGCTTTCCCAGAAACGCAGCACATGCTGGGGCACATCGAGTTCTTCAGCAACCTCGCTGATGGTCCTGAATGCCTCACGTGACTTTTGTGCCAAAAGATAAATCCCTTAACCGATGTTCCTGAGATGGAACCTCAGAAAACCAAGCGCCAGGAACCTAATCCTGAGGATAAGGTTTCCCGATCAATTCCTTGTTAATATGATGCTTTAGGACATGGCTCGGCCGGAACACAAGCACACGGCGCGGCTTGATCGGCACTTCCTTGCCTGTCTTGGGATTTCGGCCCATGCGCCCCCCCTTCTGACGCACGGAAAAGGATCCGAAAGATGAGAGCTTGACCGCCTCGCCGCGAACCAGACATTCGGAGATGCGGTCGAGCACAACCTCGACAAGCGGGGCGGATTCATGGCGTGACAGGCCCACCTCCTGATAGACCGCCTCGCTCAGATGAGCTCGCGTTAATGTATCCCCCATCGTGCCCCCATGACATTGCCTTCCTTAACCAAGACAAAAGGGTAAGCCGCACGAAGAAAGCCGTCAATATCAAAGGGATGGGTGATCTTCTTAACTGCTCGCCAAAGCGGATTTACCGAGACGGCCGATGTTGGAGGCGGCCTTCACCAGCGCAGCAGAACCGAGCCCCAGGTAAAACCACCACCCATTGCCTCTAAAAGCAATAGATCTCCGCGCCTTACGCGACCATCTTTAACTGCTACATCAAGAGCCAGAGGCACTGATGCAGCCGAAGTGTTGCCGTGCCGGTCGACGGTAAAGACAACTTTCTCGGGGGCAAGGCCGATTTTCTTTGCCGTGCCATCGAGAATACGCCGGTTGGCCTGATGCGGGATGAACCAGTCGATATCGTCAGCGCTGAGCCCCGTGGCGGCCAGCGCTTCCTTGATGGCGCCAGCAATGTTGGTGACAGCGTGGCGGAAAACGTCCCGTCCTTCCATGCGCACATGCCCGACAGTCCCCGTACGGGAGGGGCCACCATCGACGTGGAGCTTATCCTGATAGCGCCCGTCGGAATGGAGATGACAGGTGAGGATGCCCCGGTCATGGATCGTGCCCTCGCCCTCGCCCGCGCGCACGATGACAGCGCCGGCGCCGTCACCGAACAGCACACAGGTGCCCCGGTCGGTCCAGTCGAGCAGGCGTGAAAAGGTTTCAGCGCCGATGACAAGAATGGTGCGGGCCTGGCGCGCCTTGATGAAGGTGTCAGCGATGGTCAGCGCATAAACGAAGCCGGAGCAGACGGCCTGAATATCGAAGGCTGCGCCATGTCTCAGACCCAGTCGCGCCTGAACGGCGGTGGCGGTGGCGGGGAAGGTCAGGTCAGGCGTGGTCGTCGCCAGAATGATCAGGTCGATTTCCTGCGCGTCAATTCCGGCGTGCGCGATTGCTGCCTCCGCAGCCTTTACGGCGAGATCGGAGGTGAATTCATCGTCGGCGGCGATATGACGCTCGCGGATGCCGGTACGCTCGACGATCCAGTCGTCCGTGGTATCGACGATCCTGGACATATCGTCATTGGTTACCGTTCGAGCGGGCAGATAACTGCCACAACCGATGACCAGGCTACGGGGGATTGTCACGACAGGGCAACCTCAGACGGTTCGGGAACATCATCGGCGGTTTTCCGGCCCGCCTCGGCTCCCGGCGCCATGAAGCGCTCGCGAAAGCCGGTCAGGAGATCAAGATCGGTCCTGATCTTGCCGAGCAGGTTGGCCGCCGCCACATCGATGGCAACATCGATAGCGGAGGCAAAGCCAACGCCATCTGTTCCGCCATGGCTTTTTATAACAAGGCCGTCGAGCCCGAGGAACACCCCGCCATTCGAGGCACGTGGGTCCATCTTGGCGCGCAGGGTCTTGAAGGCACCCTGAGCAAAGACATAGCCTATCTTGGCAAAGAAGGAGCGGCTGATCGCCTGACGCAGATATTCGCCCACCTGACGCGCCGTACCTTCAGCGGTCTTCAGCGCAATATTTCCCGTAAACCCGTCGGTCACGACCACATCGACGGTGCCCTTGCCCAGATCGTCCCCCTCGACGAAACCATGAAAGATGATGGGCAGACTCGACTCGCGCAGCATCTGGGCGGCGAGCTTCACGGATTCCGTGCCCTTAACCTCTTCCTGCCCGATATTGAGCAGGCCCACGGTCGGCTTTTCGATATTGAAGATCACGCGGGCATAGGCCTCGCCCATGACAGCGAACTGGACAAGCTGGAAGGCATGAGGCCCGATGGTCGCCCCCACATCCAGCACCACGCTCTCGCCGCGCAGGGTGGGCCACAGCGCCGCGATGGCGGGACGCTCGACATTGGGCATGGTCTTGAGGATAACTTTGGCCATCGCCATCAGCGCACCGGTATTGCCCGCGGAAACAGCAACGCCCGCACGGCCCTGCTTCACCGCATCAATGGCTTTCCACATGCTCGATGTGCGCCGCCCGCGCCGAAGCGCCTGGCTTGGCTTGTCATCCATCGAAATGGAGACGTCGGTATGTTCAAAGGTGCTTACAGCCGAGACACGGGGATGCTTGAGGAGAACCGGCTCCACAACGGCGCGGTCTCCAAAGATAAGGAAGCGGACATCGGGGTGCCGGATCGAAGCAATATCCGCACCGCTGATAACGGTCTCGGGGCCAAAATCACCCCCCATTCCGTCAAGCGCCACTGTGAGTTCGGCAACCAACCTGTCTCTCGCTCCCTGCGCGTAAACCATGCGTCTTAGAAACGCGCCCCGAACATAACGGTTTCAGGGCCGGAAACAACAATTTACCCCTGGCCCCGGCTCCAGAACACGACGATACGTCGGCGCTGGCCAGATTTTGAGGGGCCGCGGCCGGTAACTCAAAGATTCCCCTCAGGCGGCATCTCCGGGCTGAAGCTCGCTCCCGGTGCGCGGGGATAAGGGTTCATCAGCAGGGCAAGCTGTTCGGCAATAGCCTCGCCCATGTCGATTCGGCCATTGAACATGGGTTCGGGTGGATCTTCGGCATCCATATCGAAGACGATTTCCCGCTCCTCGTTGCGCTGGCGGCGGCGTTCGTCGCGCTCGATCAGGTCTTCGGGAAGAAAATGCAGCTTCACCGTTTCATCGATGGTTTCCGCCACCGGCTCAAGGGTCACGACGCAGGATTGCACCAGATCGGCCTTGAGCGTGCCTTCAAGCGTGAGACCGTGCTTGCGCCACGGCCTCACCTGCCCCCTGAAGCCCAAGGCGATCAGTTCGACCAGACCCAGCCGGTCCGCCAGCGCCGCACGTTCCTCGTCCGTGGGGGCGAGATCGACGCCCCGGCCAGTCGGGGGAATATCATCAGCCCCTATTTCACGGCTGAATTCGGGTTCGGGATCGCCTTGCATGAAAGACCTCGACTCAGGAAACAGGAAGCGGCCGCGGGGCGAAGTGAAATTGGCCCGCAACCAGATCTGCGAAAGCCTGCTTTTCCATGAGAGCGGCGCTCGCGCGCGTATAATCCGCTATGGACACGCTGCCGTCAGGACCGTCCCCCGCTTCATGACCGGGAAACAGATTGCGCCGAATCGCCGCGACAAGCTCATCGGGCTGCATTGCCGCAAGTCCCGCGTCATAGGCCTCAACCCGGCCATAAAAGGCGGAGGCCATGGTTTTGATCTTCTTGCCGACCGACATATCGCCGATACCAATCTCGCGCAGGGACTCATCCATGTCCAGAAACAGGGCGTCGAGCAGCGCCGTACCGAACGCCTTGCCCTCCTCGCCCTCGCTCTTGAGCCGAAAAAGTACCAGAAAGACATGCAAAACAAGCATGTCGAAGCGGCCGTCGAGCGTATCGGCCACACCGGCATTGCGATAGAATTCAGGGGATCGAGCCTGCGCCACAAGCACCCGATAGGCGCTCAGCGCCACCTCACGCCCCTCGTTACGCCCAAAGAATCGTTTGAAGATCATCAACCCCTGCTCCTGGCTCACAGCGCGCCCGTACGTCGTCACGTCCGGTGCATATTGAATTTACAGCCGGACAAGGGTAGGTCAACGGATGGAAAGACTTGTCGATGACGCCTTCAGGGAGCATCCCAGCATGATTTCGACCCCTTCACGCGCCGGAATACCGGACCGGACATGCGCCCGGAGCCGTGTCCAGTCAAGGGCCATGCTGTCGGCAGCCCTGTTCGCGCTGATGGGCCTTGCCCTGCCCGCCTGCACCCCGGTCGTCGTAGAACATGGCTATGTGTTTGATGCCCGCGATGTGGAAAAGGTCAAGGTTGGCGCCCCACAAGCTGAGGTTTTGAAGGATCTGGGCTCGCCCTCCACAGTGTCGACCGTTGAGGGGCAATCCTGGTTCTACATTTCCAGCACCCTCAGAACCTATGCCTGGTACCCACCCGAGGAGACC
>JAATFR010000411.1 GCA_015655095.1 Hyphomicrobiales bacterium
CCGCTCGGCTATTTCATCATTTTGATGAAGCCCGAGGTCGCCGGCGATTTCGCCTTCAGGCAGAGTTTTTCTGCCGTACCCGATCCCGGCTGGGCCTCGGAGCCGGACAGGACCGGAGACAGCGTGCTGCATCTGCGGGATCCTCGCTATGGCTGGCTGCACTATTTGCTGCCGTCTTCGGAGGCAGGCAATCTCGCCACAACCCTGCTGAAGCAAGTGCAGGAAAAGGCGACCCGGGGCACGAACGACAACAAGAACTGAAAGTGGACATGCCGGCGCAGGCGGGGACAGACACGCCCTGCCAAGCCAGGCTCCTGATTGTCGGACCGCAGGCCCAAGCGAAATCGGGCGTCCAGGCGCGCCGCTCCAGTACCGGGATGGCCGCTTCGATAGCCGCGGATGGTTTCTTCCCCGGCCGGTTCCGATCCTTGCCTTGGCCCCCTCCACTCACCCACAGCCAAGAAACGAGTGGATGCATTGCCGGTGACGCGCTTGAAGGTGTTTTCGGAGGTGTAGCCGAGCGTCAATGCAAGAGCCGATTTGGGTGTATTCTTTCCGTACGGGACTCTTTTGGCCAGACGCATGCGCCAAGCCTCCGGGATCGGCGAGAGGAGCGACACCAGCGGCAGCCTCGAAGGCCGTGCGAGACGTCGCCGATGTCCTGGCGAGTTCCTCGAGCGGCCAAGCTGCCCAGGCAGTGAGATAGGCGCACAGAATCGCACGAACATGAGCCAGGCGATCTGCAAGAAGCCGGCGCAGCGCCCGGACGCTTGCCTGCACGCTTGCAAACAAGCTGGTCGAGCGGCCATCGTAACGCGGGTTCTTCACCGGAAGCACCGCCGACATGAATCACCGGCAGCAGTCCGTCCGGGAGGCCATTTCCCGTATCCGGCTTTCCATGGCCGCCGGGCAGGGAAAGACCACCTTTTCCCCCGAGCTTCGCGACCTTGCCGGCCGTATCGTCAAACAGACCGGTAACCGCGATCGGCTCGGGCGCCGGATCGCCGGCGAGAATGAAGGCCCGCTATGCCGGGCGTACAAGGCCTTTCCTACCTGAAGCAGGCAAGGCGGTCCTTCTCATCGATGGCGTACGAGCACTGCCCCTTGATGATTGCGAAGAGCCCAATCTCCCGCGACCAGGCCGCCGGACATCGCGGATTTGGCATTCACCGGGATGAGGATGTCGGAAAAGGTATCGTTCGCTATGCCCGGACGTTGGAGCAGTCAACGCCGGCCATCAAGCACTTATGGTCCGTTGTCCCGAAAGGAGCGCTATCACGGAACCGTGAACGATGAGCGCGAACCCATAGATGCCGCCGGTTCCACAACCGGTCAAGAAAGAGTACAAAACGCAGGCAGTATACAAAACCTTCCCATTCGGAATAGTTTTCGCACCAAACAAACCATGAGCAAGTTGCACTCCCGATTTTCACGCGGCCATTCCTGATGATTTATTGCAGGATTCAGTTGCAATATTACAACACGATGTTTTTATCGGAAATTGTCATAAAATGGTACCTCCCGGCTGCAGCATTCCGTTTCGTAAAATTTGATGACAATCTAGATGTATGCTGTTGAATCACGGGCGTGTCACACGCTCTCCTGAAAGGAGATGGAGCAACGATGCTGGTATGGAATTGGACAGTGGTATGAGCGACGTCTCAGATCCGCATGGGGGTAATGATGACTCCGTGGTTACGCCGCTCCTGACCCGATTCAGAGGTTTGACATCGCCTGATCATCGAGAATTTGCGGTAGCAGAATTCGAGTTCGAGGGCGGTGCGATCATTCGCATTCCGATCACCAGTGAAGCCGTGGCCTCGTTCAACACGGCACTGGTGGTGTGGATGTCAAAGGCGAATTCGACAGACGAAATAAGGCACTAGCGTTTTACTTTCAGATCGGACCACTAAGGATCGCAAAACGCGCTTGGTGGCGAGGAGTTAATCTGGAAGCCCGCTTCAACCGTGATCACTCGCCCCTATCCTGCTATCGGGGTATCAGTCGACCGTCGAGGGTTAGGCGTATGGCTTGGAGTAAGGGTATGGCCCGCTTTCGTGCAGTTTCGAGGACCGTGCGAGTGTTTGCGTAGAAGTTTGCCCCTTGTGTCGTGCGGAAGCTATTGGTGATTTTCCGGAAGGTGACACAGGGGCACAAGGCACGCTCTGAAGCTTTTTGTTGGCCTCGATGTCGCGCCTGTCGAGGAAGACGAAGAGGTTTCGTCGAGTTTTGGTGATTGCCTTGTGAAGCGCGATACCTTCGAGGTGAGAGGGGCCGCCGGCCAGGCAATCACCTGAGTTTGTGAGCTAGGCTCCCAAGCCCGCAGTTGACCATCGCTGAGTTGGAGCATTCGTGCCTGATGAGGCAAGCCTGCTGGAGCAAGTTCAGCAAGCCGGGCGCAAAGATGCGACCTCCGGCGTCGATGACATGCTGGCATAGAAGCTGGCGCGCCTGCGAGAGGTCGCTCGTTGTCACCTCCCCCGCCCTTTTGGGGGACGACGAAGGCGGCATGCTCGAATTGTCCGGCCTCTTTTGGCGACTGGGACAGCTTGGCTTCCAACTCCGCTACACGCTCCGTCCGCCTCGATAACAGGGCGAAAAGCTCCAAGATCAGCGCATCCTTCGCTGCATGATCAAGCTTCGATAAATCGGGAAGCGCATCCATCGCTAGGTTGACTCATATTTGCTCCTGCGCCGTGAGGCCCCCGAGACAGATAATCTGCGGGGTAAGTAATTACCAAGCTTCAGCGATCGATCGCTTACCCAACTGATACCGTTTTTCACGGAATCGCACCCTTTCGGCATTGCCCTCGAAATCTGCGACGACAGTTCGATTACACACTTATATGAACTGATCAACGATGAGCACAAAATGGCTCCATAATTTTAATTACAGGGCGAGTTCAACAAATGCTATTGCAATTTGTCCCTGACCGCTGGGGACTCAAATACAACACAAGACTTGGAGGAGTATCTTTAATACAAGCAGAAGCTTCTGAGGTAAATATCGCATCTACTGATAACATATACGGTCTTATTTTACTTAATCCTCCGCATCAAAGAATAATCAATGCAGCGAGCACACGCACAGTTGAGTTTAGAGCTCCCGTTGGGGCATTAGAAATCATTCCATCCAATGTCGATTACATTATTCGGTGGAATGTTCCAATAGCCAGTATTATTTTGGAAGTTTCATATAAGGCAATTCGGGAGTTTGCAGAGACGGAACTCGACAGATCGGTTTTGGAATTTTACCCCTTATCCCCCGGCTTTCGCGACGAAGTGGCATACCGGATAGGACTTTTATTACAATCGGAACTGCTGTCCGCCGATGGTGTCAATAATTTATATATAGATAGTCTTATCAATGCGTGCTGGATACACATAATAAGGCGGTATTCTGGTATACGAGAGGAAAACAGGGCGCGTATTTACTCACATCTGGCACCCCATATTTTAAATAGAACCAAAGAGTACATGATTTCGAACTTCTCTAACCGCATCTCCTTGGAAGAGTTAGCTTCCATGGCAAATTTATCCCAGAGTCATTTTCGGCGAGCATTCCAGAGGAGTATTGGCGTTCCACCTCATCAATACCTCCTCAAACTACGCATAGAGGCGGCAGAACGAATGCTGGCAGAGACGCAATTGCCACTGTCCCTGGTTGCCCTAAGTTGTGGCTTCTCCAGTCAAAGTCACATTACGCGAGTAATGAAACAATGGCGGGGGGTTACGCCCGGGCACATTCGAAAGCTGATGGCAAAGTAATCCGATGCAGGTCGGCTATCGTCGATGTGGAGATCGAGGTTGGCGCCCTCCGCCCCGACTTGGCCAGTTCCTCGCGTCCCACTGGCTTGGGCGAGGAGAAGATCATCGCTTCGACCCGGCCCATTCATTGCCGCCAGCATAGCGCCGGCGCTCAGTCGGCGAGGTCGAGATCGAGAGGCTTCGCGGGTTTCGGCCATCCCGGCCCTCGCCGCCACCTGGCATCAGACGGCACCGAGGAAGCTTGCAAGATTGGCGCCCAGTTCGTCGCAGACATAGCC
>JAATFR010000429.1 GCA_015655095.1 Hyphomicrobiales bacterium
GGCAGGATGCCAAGCAGCAGCACCTTTGTTTCAGGCAATCGCGCATGGATCGTCGAGATGACGGCCTTGATGCCCGCCAGCGTATCCTCGGCGGTGCCGCCCCGGGCGGTATTGTTCGTGCCAATCAGCACCACCGCTACCCTGGGGTGGATACCCCTGATCTCGCCATTTTCCAGCCGCCAGAGAACATGGCCCGTGCCGTCGCCGCCAAAGCCCAGATTGAGGGCCTTGCGGTCGCCATAAAACCGGTTCCAGACGTCGTGAAAATTATATTGGGGGGTGCCGCCGTTGAACTCGTAATCCTGGGTGATCGAGTCACCGATGAACACGAGGTCGATCTTGCCGTGGGCGCTGATTTCCTGAAGTTTGGCGTTATGGCGCTGGGTCCACCAGTCCTGCTGCACCTGGACCGCTTCTGTCGAGGGGTTCGACCCGGTCGCATTGCTGGCAGCAGGAGAAGCAAGAGAGAGCGCAGCTGTCATGAACGCCGCACAGAGTATTACACCGAGACGCACGCTTAATCTCCCTCATCGGACCAGACCACGCAAAGAGCGCCACTATCGCACATCAGGCACCCTTGAGGCTCTCTTGTAAGGCTGAAAACTGCATTTTTAAGGTCGCTCCGTTACGGAATACTGGACAAAGTGCTCTTTCTTTCGCTCTATTGCCTCAAAATTCGAACATGCTCCGGTTTTTTTGGGGCTGACTGGAGGTTGGCGTGCAGGGACCAAAAGAGGCGACAGGGGCGACGATACAGGCGCAGGCGCATGTGTGCGCGCATCTTCCCGCCGAGACGGGTGAGGATTTTGAGAACGCCCGGCGCGGCTTCATCGCCACGCTGCCGGAAATGATCGTGCGCAACCCGGCCGGCGGTGTTGTCTGGGATATGGAACAATATGCCTTCGAGGCCGAGGGGAACCCCGTCCCCGATACGGTCAACCCCAGCCTGTGGCGTCAGGCACAGCTCAATGCGCTCCATGGTTTCTTCAAGGTGACGGAGGGCATTTATCAGGTCCGGGGCTTCGACATTTCGAATATCACCTTCATTGAAGGGAAAACCGGCCTCATCGTTGTCGATCTGCTGATTTCATCGGAAGTGGCCCGGGCAGCCCTTGATCTGGCGCGGGCGCATC
Source organism: Hyphomicrobiales bacterium (assembly GCA_015655095.1). GTDB lineage: Bacteria > Pseudomonadota > Alphaproteobacteria > Parvibaculales > Parvibaculaceae > JAATFR01. Next base: position 1,134 of record JAATFR010000429.1, read on the forward strand.
TGGGGGAGAGGCCGGTCGTGGCGGTTATCTATACCCACAGCCATGTCGATCATTATGGTGGTGTCCGTGGCGTCACCAGCGATGAGGAGGTGGCGGCGGGGAAAGTTCGCATCATCGCCCCCGAGGGCTTTCTGGAACATGCTGTCAGCGAAAACGTGCTGGCGGGTACGGCCATGAGCCGGCGGGCCATGTACATGTACGGCATTTTGCTGCCGCGCGGCCCCAAGGGGCATGTCGACGTGGGGCTTGGCAAGGCGACATCCATGGGATCCGTGGGTATCATCCCGCCGACCGAAAGCATCACGCATTCGCCGCAGACCCTGGTAATCGACGGGGTTGAGTTCGTTTTCCAGCTTACGCCGGATACCGAAGCACCCTCGGAGATGAACTTCTTCCTGCCTGCCATGAAGGCCCTGTGCATGGCGGAGAACTGCTCTGCCCATCTGCACAATCTCTATACGCCGCGTGGCGCGCAGGTGCGCGACGCCAAGGCATGGAGCTATTACATCGACGAGGCCATTGAACTGTTCACCGGGGAAACCGAGGTGATGTTCGCCTGCCATCACTGGCCGCGCTGGGGGCAGGAAACGGCGATCACATTTCTGCGTAAGCAGCGCGACATGTACAAATATATCCATGACCAGACCTTGCGTCTCGCCAATCATGGACTAACGCCGCTCGAAATCGCTGAACAACTGGAAATGCCGCCGACCCTTGCCTCGGAGTGGTATGCGCGAGGCTATTACGGCACCCTCAATCACAATGTGAAGGCTGTCTATCAGCGTTATCTCGGCTGGTTCGACGCAAACCCCGCCCATCTGCATCCCTTGCCGCCGGTTGAGGCAGCGGAGCGGTATGTGGCGTTCATGGGAGGTGCGGAAGCCGTGCTGAAAAAAGCGCGCGCCTCTTTCGACAAGGGGGACTATCGCTGGGTCGCCGAGGTGGTGAACCACGTCGTTTTTGCCGATCCTGCCAATCAGGCGGCGCGCGCGCTGCAAGCCGATGCGCTGGAGCAGATGGGCTATCAGGCAGAGTCAGGGCCATGGCGAAATTTCTATCTATGTGGCGCGCAGGAACTGCGCCATCCTTGGCCTTCGTCTCCCGCACCGCGCACAGTCGCGGCCGGGCAGGTTCGCGCCCTGCCGGAACCGCAGCTTTTCGATTACATGTCGGTACGCCTCAATGGGGAGAAGGCCGGGGCGCGGACTTTCGCCATCAATGTTCATTTCACGGACAGCGGCCGCCGTTTCCTGCTGACGGTCGAAAATGCGGTGATGCACCATTATGAGCGTTCCGTTTTCGGGGCGGCGGATGCGACGTTGTCCCTGACCCGGGCGGATTTTGCCGAGTTGCTGATCGGATCGAAGACCTTGGGCGATCTGTCCGCTTCAGGCCATGCCCATATTGCTGGAAA
>JAATFR010000042.1 GCA_015655095.1 Hyphomicrobiales bacterium
CATCGTTCTGGGCCACCGGCATCTCCTGTGCGAAGTCGATGCAACCGGGCTAATACACGCTGAAACAACGAAAAACCGGGCTATCCAAAACTATCTTGATCTGTCCGGCACATTGGCGGCTCGCGGTGTTCCGGTCAGGCAAAATATCCGCGTATGTCTTTGCCGCGATGCTGGCCGTGGATCAATTTCATGATCGTCGCGCGCGATGTGCCGCGAATCAGTCGGCCCTCGTTTTCGAGTTCGGCAAGGATGATTCGGATGGCAGCCTCCTGCGCGCCGGGTTGTCCACCCTTGCGCAATTCGCGCCGCGCGACGGTGAGGATCAGGCGATAGGCGTCCACCTGATGCGGCGGCAGCGTATCGAGGAATTCATCCAGCCCGGCGGCAAACCGCTGGGCTGTGTCATCAACCAACCAAGCCATTGCAGGGTCGAAATTGCGCAGCAGCGCTTCGGCGGCGTCATGCGGAAGGATGGTATCGGCGGGCAGAGCAATTTTTGGCTGACCCGGATCGGCGAAGATTTGCGGCCTGTGCCTCTCCCCTCGTGGCCCGCGCACCCATAACCGCTGGCGAGGATCGTGCGAGAACAGCATGATCGCCCAGCGACTTGCGAACAGGCTTGGCGGCACGGTGTCGCCGCGCGACGTGCGCACCTCGCGGACTCCGCTGGCGAAGCTGTCGATCAACTCCTGAAGCGGTGGCGGGATGGTGACACCGGACAGTTTGCCAAGCCGCTGCCCCATCCGCCCATTCTGGATTACTGTCCATCCCCACCATGTCGCCGCCAGCATCGCCGCCGCCAGCAAGGCTAGTATAAGTAAGCCATTGCTCACCAATGGTGCGGGCGGTTTTCGATGAGAATAGATCAGGTAACCTAGGCTGCCGACAATGAGAGCCGCAGCCGACAACGCATAGAGGATCGTCGAAAGGTTTTCGCGGCGGGCAATGGACCAGGCCGCGCTTTCAATGAGAGCATCTATCTCCCCGTTGCCTTTCGCTACATCATTGGGAGAAAGCGCCAACGCACCTTCACGGTATATCGACGGCCAAGTGTTCATAGAAACAGCAACGTAACTATCTGGCCGAAGTTTTGAAGCATCGAAGGCAAGGGGCGCTGCATATCCTGTGCGCCCCTATGCCTCTCCATCGGGCGCTATCGGCTGTTCACAATACCGCCCCCAAGCGTCCATCAGCGCCCGCCGCTTTTCCAGCAGATTGCCGCGCCGGTAGGCGGCTTCCACCTTGTTCTCGATGGTGTGCGCCAGCGCCATTTCGGCAACGTCGCCGTCGAAATCGGTTTCCTCGGCGACCCAATCGCGAAAGCTGGACCGGAAACCATGCGGCACGGCGGGCACTTCCAAATCCCGGCAAACCTTAGTCAGCGTCATGTCGGACAGCGGCTTGCCGTAGCGCGCGCCGGGGAACACAAGATCGTTGCGAACCTCCCGATAGGCTTCCGCCCGCCGGAAGGCACTGACGGCGGCATCCGACAACGGCACGATATGTTCGCGCCCCGCCTTCATCCTTTCCGCCGGGATCGTCCAGAGCTTCCTTTCAAGGTCAAGCTCGCTCCATAGCGCGCCGCGTATCTCGCCCGAACGCGCGGCGGTCAGGATCAACGCCTCGAAGGCGAGACGGCCAACCGACTCCCGCTTGCGCAGCTTGGCGACGAAGGCGGAAACATCGGCATAGGGCAAGGCGCTGTGGTGGGCAGGCTTGGCCTTCACCTTGGGCAGCGACTTGTTCATGGCTGCAATCGGCAAGGGCCTGTCCCGGTAGCCTTTGGCGATGGCCCAGTCGATCACGGTGACGATTCGCTGGCGCACCCGCCGCGCGGTTTCCGGCTTGTCGAGCCAGATAGCCACCAGCGCGTCGCGGACCTGCGGGCCATCGACCTTGCTCACCGCCATGTCGCCGAAATGGGGGAAAGCGTATGTGGTGAGCGTGGAAAGCCATTGCTCCCGGTGCTTGGCGTTGCGCCAGTTCTTCTTGTTCTCGGCAAAGACGATGGCGGCGGCTTCGCGGAAGGTCGGGATGCCCGCCTCCTTGCGCCGCTCGGCGATGGTATCAAGCCCGACCTCGACCTGCGTGCGGACCTTGGCGGCCCGTTCGCGCGCCAAGGCCAGCGAAACTTTCTTCGCGCTGCCCAGCCCGATGTCACGCCGCTTGCCGTCTTTCTGCACCCGGCAGACCCATTAACGCGCACCCGCGCGGCTGACCAGCAGATATAGGCCGTCGCCGTCGCCATAGCGCCCCGGCAGCTTCGCCGCCTTCACCGCCGTAGCCGACAACCGGCCCATAGTTTTACTCCCACACTTATTACCACGTGATATGTGGGATACCATGCAATCGGAGCATACGCAATTGAACAGCCGCATGCGAAAAAATGGCTGAAATCAACCGTTTTTGATACGATTTGGGTTTTGATGAAATGGTCTGGTGGCGGAGCGGGAGGGATTCGAACCCTCGAGGAGCTTTGGACCCCTACACACTTTCCAGGCGTGCGCCTTCGACCACTCGGCCACCGCTCCAACGAGCGCGGGCACTA
>JAATFR010000082.1 GCA_015655095.1 Hyphomicrobiales bacterium
ATTATGCCCGCCTTTGCCAGCAGCTTGTGAGTTCGCTCACTGCGCCCACGGCGGAGGGCAAGCTCTATGAGGTCGATCTGCGGTTGCGGCCTTCAGGCAATGCCGGGCCCGTCGCCACGCGGCTGGCGAGCTTCATCGCCTATCAGGCGAGCGATGCCTGGACGTGGGAGCATATGGCGCTGACCCGCGCCCGGCCGCTGAGCGGGCCTGAGAAGCTGAGGGGCAAGGTATTGCAAGCCATCCGCGCCACGCTGACGGCCCGGCGCGACCCGCTGAAGACGGCGGCCGATGTAGCCGACATGCGCCGCCTGATCGCGGGGGAATTTCCCGGCGCAGGCCCGTGGGATCTCAAATATGTGCCGGGGGGACTGATCGATCTGGAATTCATCTGCCAGCATCTGCAACTGATCCATGGTCATGCCCATGAAGATGTTCTGATGCCTCACACCCGCCGGTCCTTCCAGCGCCTGCGCGATGCGGGCGTGCTGATGCCCGCCAGCGCGGATACGCTGATCGCGGCGCTCGATCTCCATCAGAACCTGACCCAGATTTTGCGGATCTGCGTGACCGGACTTCTTCAGCCTGAGGAGGCCGGCGAAGGGCTGCGAGCCTTGCTGGCCCGGGCGGGCAATGCCCCTGATTTTTCTGCCCTTGAAGCGCAACTTAGGGAAACCCAGAGCGATGTTCGGGCCCTGTTCGAGAGGCTGGTTGCACCGTTATAGGCCGCTTAACCGATGCATATTTGCCACAAATCGGCATGTCGTTGAAACAGGGCGACGGAACAGGGTTCCGCCTGCGTTGAATTGCCTGAGGAACAGGGTATGCGGGCGCGGCTTCGAATCCCCCATCTCCGGGTCGTGTTCGGCTGTTTCTCCGGTATGCAGGGGGTGCGCAACCCCTGCATCTGCCCTTTTGGTCCGGATTGCGGACAGCCGTTCGACAGGAGCCCGAATGGGGTATCTTCATGGCGATAACAGCGGATTACGCTTTCGGTGACAAGGTGGCTCTGGCGGCGGCCAGGGTGCCGGCGCTGCAAAAGATGGGGACGGTATTGGAACAGGCATCTGACGATGCGCTTCTGAGTCTGGTGGGAGCTGGAGATCAGAAGGCGTGCGAGGTGCTGATGCGGCGCCATCTTGGCCGTACGCTGGCTGTTGCCCGCCGCATGCTGGGCAATGGCGCGGATGCCGAGGAGATCGCGCAGGAAGTCTTCTTGCGCGTCTGGACCCATGCTTCGCGCTGGGAGCCGGGCAAGGCGGCGCTTTCGACCTGGCTTCACCGGGTCGCGATGAATTTGTGTCTGGATCGGCTGCGGCGCAAGGGCATGGTCGATATTGACGCCATTCCTGAGCCGCTCAGCAATGAGCCAGGCCCGCATGAAAATCTCGAACGCAGCGATCTCGCGCGTCAGATTGATGCGGCCCTGCAGGCGCTGCCGGCGCGCCAGAGAGCGGCGATAACGCTTGTCCACTATCAGGGCCTCTCCAATATCGAGGCGGCCGGCATACTCGAGGTGACCGTGGAAGCGGTTGAATCGCTGCTCGCGCGGGGACGCCGGCAGCTCAGGATCGCTCTGGCCGAGGAGGCGTCGAGCCTGCACATCGGCATCAGATCGGGCCGGAGCGAATGAAAGAAGGATCGGAAGCCATGGAAAAGAGCAGTGGCATGACAATGGAGCGGCTGGAGGCGCTGCTGGAGGCTTATGGCGCCGAGCCTGCGCGTTGGCCAGATGCCGAGCGGCAGGCCGCCGAAGCTCTTGTCTCCCGTTCGCAGGAGGTGCGCCTGCGGATAGAAGAAGCGCGCCGCCTTGATCTGCTGCTGGCAGAAGCGCCGCTTGAGGCCCCTTCCGCCATGCTGACGGCGCGTTTGCTTGCGGCCCGGCCACGTCAGCTTGTGGCTTCTCCGGTTTCTCCAGCCGTCAGGACATCCTCGCTGGGGCGGTTGCTGGGCCTGCTATGGCCTTACGGCTCGCCTGCCTTCCCGGCGGGAGCCGTTCTCGCCTCCCTTGTGCTTGGCATCGTGACCGGGGTTGGCGTGAGTTCCATTGTCCTTCCTCAAGAGCATGCCATGACGACGGTTGCTCCCGCTGAGCTGTCCGGCGAGCCCGGCGGAGAGATAATATCCCTTGCGCTTGCCCATACCAGCTACCCGGAGGACTGGACCCAATGAGTGTGACTTCCCCCCTGGCGCCTGCAGCGCCTGAGCAGGCGCGGCCTCTTGCGCGCTGGATCAGGCTGGTTCTGTTCGCCTCTCTGCTGCTCAATCTCTTCCTGGTCGGACTTATCGGGGTTTCGGTTTTCCGGCATCTCGACCGCAAGGACAAGCCTGATGACGACGGCCCCCCCATCCCCGGCATCGGCATGTTGCATGACGGTTCATCATCGCTGCCGCTTCTGGAGCAGAAAAAGCTGCGCAAGATCATGCGCGACTCATTTCCTGCCATCCGCCCCTATCTCAAGGCGGTCATGGAGGCCCGGCGCAATCTGGCGGACGCCATTGCCGTTGAGCCTTTCAACCCGGATGGCGTGCGGTCAGGATTGCAGGCGATCGATAAATCCGTTGCAGACGTGACCAAAGCGAGTCAGGACGCTATTATCGACGGGTTATCGCAGCTAACGCCCCAGGACAGGGTCATCATCGCGGATCGTCTCAGGAAACCTCCTGAAAAATTCCGCTTCAAGGTTCCGGCCGGTGACGGACCGGCCCCCCGGGATGACGGTCCCGGAGATGATGGCCCACCGCCTCCAGAGCCGCCCTCAAACCCCTGAGTGAGCGGAGAGGATTGGGTGTGCTGCGCGTGAAAGGTGCAGGACGGCCATGAGTTTTTATCATCCAAGCATGTATGACGCATCACGCCCGGTCGGGAGCTGGTGGGAGGATGACGCCCCGCTGCTGCCGATCGGCGTGGATGCCGGGCCTGCCGCGGATGCGAGTTGCGATGTCGCCATTATCGGCGGTGGTTATACCGGCCTTTCCTGCGCGCTGCACCTTGCACGAGACCACAAGGTGGATGTCCGGGTCCTTGAGTCGGGAACGCTCGGCTGGGGCGCATCGGGCCGCAATGGCGGTTTCTGCACTTTTCCGCCCAGCCATACGAGTTTTGAAGGGCTGATCAAGAACTTTGGTCTTGAAGATGCGCGCCGGTTCATCGATTCCCAGCGCGATGCCGTCTCGCTGGTCCGCAGCCTTGCGGAAAGCGAAGGAATCGACATTCAGCCGCAGGGCGACAGCACCATGATCGTGGCCCACGCCCCCAATCGCTGGGCCGGGCTGCAAAGCGAAGCCAAGGCCATGGAACGGCTGGGCATACCCCATGAACTGCACAGGGCGGGGGCGTTCGCAGAGCGCTTTTATGATTCCGCTGAACAGTTCGGCGGATTGCAGGTGAAGGTCGGCTTCGGGCTGCATCCCTTGCGCTTTGCCCGGGGGCTTGCCGCCGCCGCCGCGCGGC
>JAATFR010000248.1 GCA_015655095.1 Hyphomicrobiales bacterium
AGGGCTGAATAGACGGCGTTTTCAGCCGTGGCGTTTTCGATGTTGTTGGTGATCAGGGCCTGGAGAAAACTGCTTGCTTCTTCGCCCCCGATGCGCAGGACGCCGCGCCCGGGCAGAAAGGCTGCCGTGTAGCTGCTGATCGACATGGTTTCCACCCAAATTCCGAGGATCTAGATTTAGGCCCGGTAGGCCTGTCCTGCAAGCGCGCACATTGCCGGATCATGAGTAAGATGATGGTCAGGGAGCGCTTGGCGGCGGCTGGTGGCGGCCCTATAAGGCTCCCATGCGCATCCTTTTCATCACCTCGAACCGTATAGGCGACGCCATCTTGTCGACCGGCGTGCTCGGCGCGCTGATCGAGCGCCATCCGGGCTGCCGGATCACGGTCGCCTGCGGGCCTCTGGCCGTGCCGATCTTTCGTCATGCTCCGGGTGTCGAGCATATCCATGTGATGCGAAAGGCACCCCTGATCGGCCACTGGCGCAAGCTGCTGGCCGCCACCCTGTTCCGGCGTTGGGATCTGGTGGTGGACATCAGGGGGTCGGCGACCGCCTATGTGCTCTGGGCGGGCGAGCGCCGGGTGCTCCGGCCAGATCATTCAAAGCACCGGGTTCCCCATATTGCCAGTGTGCTGGACCTCGATCCGCCTCCCGCCCCCCGGGTCTGGCCCGGCGAGGTCGCGCGGGCTCGCGCCGCAGCCGCCATCCCCGAGGGCCGGATCGTGCTCGCGGTGGGCCCCACGGCCAACTGGGCCCGCAAGACCTGGCCCGCCGGTCGCTTCGCCGAGCTGGTCGCGAGGCTGACGGGGGAGGGTGGCGCGCTCGCAGGCGCTCATGTTCTCATCGCGGCAGCTCCCGATGAGCGCGAGGCGACGGCGCAGGTCCGCGCTGCTGTGCCTGCGGATCGCCTGATCGACCTTGTCGGCGAGGGACTGGATGTTGTTGCAGCTTTTCTGGAACGTTCACGCTTCTTTGTCGGTAATGATTCAGGCCTGATGCATCTTGCTGTTGCCGCCAGTACCACCACACTTGGCCTTTTTGGCCCGACAAGGGACGATCTTTATGGACCCTGGGGTCCCAGGGCCGCGTTTGTGCGAGGACCCCGGAGCTGCGCCGAGATCATCGGCGACCCTGATTTTGACAAAGAGTCCAAGGAAAGTGCCATGCTCGACCTGACGGTCGATGATGTCCTCAGAGCGGCAGATGCGCTGATCGCGCGAACCGCTTCACCTGCCCGCGAAAGGGAGACGAAAGTTTGAGCGCGAACTATGACGTGATCTACCGGGGCGGCATTGTCGTCAATCATGATGGCACGGGCCGGGCCGATGTCGGCATCCGCGATGGCAGGATCGCCGCTATCGGCGATCTCCAGTTCGCCAGCGCGGCGGAGGTCCACCTTGTGCGGGGCCTGCATATTCTGCCCGGTGTCATCGACAGTCAGGTTCATCTGCGTGAACCCGGCAACGAGCACAAGGAAGACCTCGAAACCGGCGGCAAGGCGGCTGTGCTGGGCGGCGTCACGGCTGTTTTCGAGATGCCCAATACCAAGCCCTCAACCACCACGCCCGAGGCGCTTGCCGACAAGGTGGCCCGCGCGCGTGATCGCATGTATTGCGATTTCGCCTTTTACGCGGGCGCGTCGGCCGACAATGCGGACCTTTTGGCGGAAATGGAGCAGATGGAGGGCTGCGCCGGGGTCAAGATATTTATGGGTTCCTCCACCGGTTCGCTGCTGGTCGCCGAGGACGAGGCCGTGCGCCGGGTGCTGAAAGCGGTTCGCCGCCGCGTCGCGGTCCATTCAGAGGACGAGTTCCGCCTCAATGAGCGCAAGGCGCTGGCCGAGGCTGGCAAGCCTGAGACCCACCCGGTCTGGCGCGATGCCGAGACGGCGATCCTGTGCACCAACCGTCTGCTGGGGCTCGCCCGCGAGGCGGGCAAGCGCATTCATGTGCTCCATGTCACCACGCGCGAGGAAATCGACATATTGGCGCGCAACAAGGACATCGCGACGGTAGAGGTGACGCCCCAGCATCTGACGCTCGCCGCTCCTGAATGCTATGAGAAGCTCGGTACGCTCGCCCAGATGAACCCGCCGATCCGCGAGGCGATCCATCGCGACGGACTCTGGCGCGGCGTCAAGCTCGGCATCGTCGATGTCATCGGCTCGGACCATGCCCCGCATACGCTGGAAGAGAAGGCTCAGCCTTATCCGTCCTCGCCGTCTGGCATGACGGGTGTTCAGACGCTGGTGCCGGTCATGCTGGATCATGTCAACAAGGGCAAGCTCAGCCTTGAGCGGTTCGTCGATCTGACCTCGCACGGTCCGAACCGCATCTTCGGCATCGCCAACAAGGGACGCCTCGCCGTCGGCTACGACGCCGACCTCACCATTGTCGATATGAAGTCGCGCCGGACCATCACCAATCAGTGGATTGCCAGCCGCTGCGGCTGGACGCCGTTCGATGGCCTTGACATTCAGGGCTGGCCGGTCGGCACGGTCATCCGTGGCCGCCGGGTCATGTGGGACGACGAACTTGTCGGCCTTGCCGGCGGCGCTCCCCTGCGCTTTCAGGAGGCGCTGCCGAGGGGATGAAAGCCTTCGCGCCCTGATGGCGGGATTGCCTTATGGACGGCGGCGGCGTTTCAAGCCGTCGCCGTGCAAGACCTGGCTTTCGTGATGTTTATATTTCTTCTGTCTGGATGGACGTGACTCGGTCCTCGTCGCGATCCGGGTGGACGAGCCCGTGTTCGATCACGAAGTCGATATCGGCGATGACCGAAATGTTGCCTCTCCTGAGCGCGGTCATTATTGAACCGCTCCCGGGCTGCGGAGGGAGTAAGTGCGTTCAATTCTTGTTCGCTCTTGTAGGGTGAGTGTCTCACACAGTTCTCGAACGGGGCGCCAAACTGGGCCACATCCGTGCGTTTGCGGTTTTCCACTTTCCGGCAGCGTTCGATCACATGCTGAATTGCCTTCTGGAAGGTTGGAAACTCGCGCAAGGCGGTCGTGTCATCGTCCGGGCGGAAACTTTCCCTGATTTTATAGTCATCCAGCATCTGGAAATATCGGGATATGCCGTTTTTGGCGATAGCCCGCGGGACACTGCCGAAATCTCTTTGAGCCAGGATTTCGAGGGATTCTTTTTTCAGAGCGTCTATCTGTTTCCGCGCGGCGGGGTAAGGGCGGGAAAGTCTGGAGAAGGAGGGAGAGAGAGCCGGTCGCGGGTTTTCAGGGGCGGCTTCGGTCCTCTGCCCCATATGCGGCGTGGGTGAAGCGTTCGTTCCCTCGGGTACTGAAAAAGACCGCAGGGTTTTGTCTCTGGGGATTTGAGTGTAGCTGCGTGGGCTGTCGGTGTTGAACCGGGTGTTTTTTTCGGGAAAACATGCCCCCTATGCTGGATATGGCATGCCTGAACGGGGTTATGCCCCTTTGCTGGGCGGAGTCGGGCTCGGCAAGCAAGGGGACATATGGTTGGCCGGATGGGTGTGAGGGGGCAGGACGGTTGGGTTGCATGAGAAGGTTCCTTGCAAAAATGAAAGGGGCTTCCCGATTATCCGCCGCAAAATTGAACTGAAAGTGAATCGGCCTTGATTGGAGCTGCCGCAATCCGCCTGCGCATGGCATCGCCTGTTCAAGCCCATGCTTGACCGGAAACCCGATTTGGGTTCGTGTGAGCCACCGTAATCATAACTTCAATTAGTGGCAGAATAGCCCGGCAAGAGGAAAATCCCATGGCTTTCCGTGCTTTGCGCGTAACCAGGCAGGAAAAAAACCAGTCGATCGAGTTCGTGTCGCTCGAAGACACGGATCTGATGGAAGGCGACGTCACGGTGGCGGTCGATTACTCCACCATCAATTACAAGGATGGTCTGGCGTTGACGGGAACCGCCCCCATCATCCGCGTCCCGGTTCTGATACCGGGGATTGATTTCGCGGGCACGGTGGAAAGCTCCTCCCATGCGGGCTTCAAGCCTGGCGACAAGGTGGTGCTGAACGGCTGGGGCGTGGGCGAGGCCCATCATGGCGGTTATGCCCAGCGCGCGCGCGTCAAGGGTGACTGGCTGGTCAAGCTTCCCGACAATATTTCGACAAAACACGCCGCTGCGATCGGCACGGCGGGCTACACGGCCATGCTTTCTGTGCTGGGCCTTGAGCATGAGGGCGTGACGCCGGACAAGGGTGATATTCTCGTCACCGGCGCGGCGGGCGGTGTAGGTGGCGTTGCGATCGCGGTGCTCTCGAAACTCGGTTACCGGGTCATCGCTTCCACGGGTCGCCCCTCGGAGGAGGGCTACCTCAAGGGTCTCGGGGCGGCGGGGATTTTTGACCGCAACGAGATTTCAGGCCCCGGAAGGCCGCTTGGCAAGGAGCGCTGGGCAGGAGCCGTCGACGTCGTTGGCAGCCATACGCTTGCTAATGTGATCTCGCAGATCAGCTATGGCGGCGCTGTTTCCGCCTGCGGTCTCGCTCAGGGTCTCGACCTGCCCGCTTCTGTCGCGCCATTCATTCTGCGCGGCATCACCCTTGTCGGCATTGACAGCGTGAATGCGCCTTATGCAAAACGGGTGGCGGCATGGAACCGGCTGGCGAGCGATCTCGATCTGGCCAAACTCGACGCCATGACTTCTGTCTCGAAGCTTGACGATCTGCCATCTCTGGCCGGGGATATTCTGGCTGGCAAGGTGGGGGCCGCGTCGTCATCGACGTCAATGCCTGAAGCCGGAATCTGAAAACCACAGTAGTGAAATCAAGTGTCAATGCCAACGGTTCCGCAGAGAGCCGACGTCACAGGGACCGAAGGAAACGCAGAATGAACGCCATGGCCGATTTGCCCCCATTTCGCCAAACCAACTATGTCGAACCACGTCTGGATGTTGAACGCCGGGCCGATGGTTCGATCGTGCTGAGAAATCCCCACCCCTTGCGCGAAGCCCCGGTGAACACGATTGCGCCCTTGCGCCGCTGGGCATTGGAAAAGCCTGATACGATCTGGCTTGGCAAGCGGGTGCCCGCGCTCAAAAGTGAAGCGGAGCCCTATGGTCCATGGCAACTGCTGACCTATGCCGACGCCAGCGCCCGGGTCGATGCCATCGCCCAGAGCCTGCTTGACCGCGGCATGGGCACCTCGACGCCGCTGATGATTCTGTCTGGCAACTCCATCGAACATGCTCTGATCATGTATGGCGCCATGCTGGCCGGTGTGCCGGTTGCGCCGGTGTAGCCCGCCTATGCCACGATGAGCACGGATTTCGACAAGCTGAAATATGTTTTCGGCCTGATCGAGCCGAAGATGATTTTCATGCAGGAGGCAAAGCCCTTCCTGCGCGCGCTGGATGCTCTCGATCTGGAGGGCGTCGAACTCGTGACGGCGGATGGCTCGCTCGGCACGGCCTATGCTGATCTGGTTGCCGCCCGGCCCACCGATGCGGTGGAGGCGGCGTTCGGCCGACTCGAGGGTGCAACGGTCGCCAAATATCTGTTCACCTCGGGCTCCACCGGAATGCCCAAGGCCGTGGTCATGACCCAGCGCATGATGTGCGTCAATTCGGTCATGCCCGCCAGCGTGACCGTGGAGGACCCGGACGCGTTGCCGTCCACCATGCTCAACTGGCTGCCCTGGAACCATGTCTTCGGCGCCAACGCCATCCTCAATAATCTGCTGGTTGCGGGCGGTACGCTCTATATCGATGGTGGGCGGCCTGTGCCCGGCCAGTTCGGCGAAACCGTGCAGAACCTGCGCGAAATCGCGCTCACATCCTATTCCAATGTGCCTGCCGGTTTCGTCATGCTGGTGGACGAGCTTGAGAAGGACGATGCGCTGGCCCGGCATTTCTTTGCGCATCTGAAGTCGGCGGCCTATGGCGGCGCGGCGCTGTCCCAGGACCTCTATGAGCGGTTCCAGTCGGTTGCGATCCGCGCCTGCGGTGAGCGCATCGTCTTTTCCTCGGGCTATGGGGCGACGGAAACCGCACCGACCATCATGAACGTCCACTGGGCGACCGAGCGCATGGGGCTTCTTGGCCTGCCGCTCCCCGGTGTCGAGATCAAGCTCACGCCCTCCGGCCGCAAGATGGAAGTCTGCGTCCGGGGCGAGTGCGTCACGCCCGGTTATCACCGTAATCCCGAAAAAACCCGCGAGGCCTATGACGAGGAGGGGTTCTATCGCCTGGGTGACGGCGCGCGCTTCGTCAATCCGGACAATCCCCTTGAGGGCCTTATCTTCGATGGCCGGGTGGCGGAGGATTTCAAGCTGTCCTCGGGCACCTGGGTCAGCGCGGGACGGTTGAGGGTGGAGGCGATCGCCGCCGCCGATGGCATTTTGCAGGATGCACTGGTCGCCGGGCTCGACCGGGACTATATCGGCCTTCTGGGTTTCCCCAATTTCAGCCATTGCCGCCAGATCGCGGGTGAGAAAGACCTTTCAAATGAGGATCTGATCCGCCATCCCGCCGTGCTTGAGCATCTGGCCGAGGGTCTGCGCCAGTATAACGCCCGTAACGCCGCTTCCAGCACACGGGTTGCGCGCGCGCTGCTGATGGTGGAACCTGCATCCATCGATGGGGGGGAACTCACCGACAAGGGCTATATCAACCAGCG